>NZ_JBALOZ010000090.1:0-3037 GCF_036965125.1 Bacillus sp. JJ1503 | reverse complement strand
CTCAAATCGAGCGGATATTTTTTATTATTAATTTTGAAGTAAATCTATGGATGAAAAGGAAGTGATTGTAACTAAAGGGAATCCTATTTCGTCAAAAGCTATAAAGGGGGGACAGCAATGAAGAAAAAATGGTTCACTATAGGCGGAATTTTTACAGTTATAACAGTGATGTTTTCATTTTTCCTCATTACACAATTAAAGGTTGTCAGTGGGATGGATACAAGAAATGATAAGACCATTGTCCTGCAGAATAAGATTTGGAAATTTAACTTTTCCGCTAAACTAGATCCAAAAAGTGTAAATGAAAAAACGGTTTATGTGATAGATGAAAAGGGACAAAACCAAAAAGTGAAAGTGAATGTCAGTAAGGAGGGAAACTCTGTTATTGTAGAACCTCCTGATGGCGGATATTCATTAGAGGCAAAATATTATACTTTGCATCTGAGCTCAGATATAAAATCTGCCCTCGGAAAAAAACTGCTTTCTGGGAAGAGCCAATCCTTCGAAGTAAAAGACACTCTTCCTTCAGTTAAATCAAAAACTGCCTTAAATGAATTATTATTAAATCGTGTAAAGGAAGAAGAGAAGAAACATAAAACAGGTTTTTCAATTAGCGTGAAGGAGTCTTCACAGGAAAGTGCGGCAGCTGATAAAAGCGGGTCTAATTATTCTGAAACGAATGTTCAGGTTCAGGGAATCGATGAAGCAGATACGGTTAAAACAGATGGTTCGCATATTTATCAGGTCGTGGACGAAAAGGTCCAAATCATTAAAGCAGCTCCTTCCGATAAGATGACATTAGAGTCTGTGCTATCATTTGACCATTCTTTTTCTCCTTACCAGCTTTTTATATACGAGGATCAGTTAATTATTTTAGGAAATAGCTACGGGAAGATGCCGTACCCGACACAGAAAGAAATAGCCAAAATTGCCATTGCTCCTGTACACGAAACAACGAAAGCCATTATATACAATATTGAAAATAAACAGACACCGAAAAAAATAAGAGAATTCGAAATGGAAGGCTCACTGCTTTCATCTAGGCTTATGAATGGAAAAGTCTATCTTATTGCTAATAAATATCCAGATGTTTGGATCTTGAAAGACAATCCAGAAATTGATATACGCCCTAAGTATTCCGATTCATTAGAGAAACCAGGCTTGCAGCCAGTTGATTTCGATCATATTCAGTATTTTCCTGGATCGAGCGAAACAAATTTCACAAATATTGCTGTAATTGATCTAGATAAACCAACTGAAAAAATTTCCGTATCCACCTATTTAGGCAGCGGCAATAATCTTTATATGTCAAAAAATAATCTCTATATAGCGGTCAGCAACTATTATTGGTTTCCACATATAGACGGTAAATCTGAACAGCCAGATACAACTGTTTATAAATTTAACGTGGATGGCATGAAGGTGGAATTTCATAGCTCGAGTGAAGTTCCGGGAACGGTATTAAACCAGTTTTCCATGGATGAATATGCTGGGTATTTTCGCATTGCCACGACAAAGGGCTATGTTTGGGATGACAAGCGGCCTTCAGCGAATAATCTTTATATATTGGATGAAAATCTAAAGCAGGTAGGTGAACTTGAGGATCTTGCAAGGGGAGAGCGAATTTATTCAGCAAGGTTTATGAATGATCGCATTTACATTGTGACCTTTAGAGAGACGGATCCGTTATTTGTCATTGATGGAAAGGACCCGAAGAATCCAAAGATTCTAGGGGAATTGAAAATACCAGGTTTCAGCAATTATCTGCACCCATTTGACGAAAATCATCTCATTGGTTTTGGTTATGATACAAAGGTAAGCGGGAAAGGTCCCGGTAATCAGCCAATCATTTTAACGGATGGGGTAAAAATTTCCCTTTTCGATGTAAGTGATATGTCAAATCCGAAAGAGAAATTTACGGAAATTATCGGAGGCAGAGGTACGTACTCACCATTAAATCATGATCATAAAGCACTCTTGTTTGATAAAAAGAAAAATCTTTTTGCCTTTCCAATTACCGTTCATCAAAACAAACCAAATAGTGAATATGAGTCTACATTTGAGTTCCAAGGAGGATTTGTTTACAACATTGATTTAAGAACGGGCTTTCACTTACAAACGAAATTAACACATCAGGATCCTCAAGCACCATATGAGGAATGGGAGAATCAAATTAATCGGATTATTTATATTGGAAACTCCCTATATGCCTTATCCCCAACCAAAATATCATCATACGATCTAAATTCGTATCATCAGCAAGGGGAATTAAGCTTGAAAAAATAACACCCATTTTTTGGGTGTTATTTTTATTGAATAATCAATGATACTTGTCCATAATATAGTATATATCTCTTACATAATTCAGAACTAGACTGCTAGATTCCTAGTCCAACAATCAAAAAAGGCTGGAGATCCATATGAATCAAATAATTTATTTTATTGGCTCTTATTTTATCGGCAATATCCTGACTGCTCACATTTTTTTAAAGCTTTTTGGGAAAGGAAATGTACATAATCAAGGTTCCGGAAACCCAGGAGCACGAAATATCGGACGATTATATGGAAAAAAGGCTTTTGTCATTACATTTCTCGGTGATGCATGTAAAGGCAGTATTGTCATCATAATTGGAAGATATCTGCAATTTACAGAATTGGAAATGCTGGCTGGCCTTAGCCTAGCTGTAATCGGACATATTAAACCAATCCTTTTTCGATTTAAAGGCGGAAAAGGAATTTCAACCTTTATCGGGGGAATCATTACATTCGAGCCATTGCTGGCACTGGTCATTATCATTGGTTTTTTACTATTTTTCCCTTTTACTAAAAGCTTTACGATTGCAGGACTTGCAGCCATTTGCCTGATACCATTTTCTATTTCGTATCTTTACCATTCCATTGAACTTTTATGGATAGTAGCAGCAATAATTATCATTCTTATTTTTGCGCATTCAGAAAACTTATTAAGAAAAATTAAGCAAACTTAGTCTTACATTAGCAAACTATATTTTATTCATAATCTGGAGTGTTTACCATA
>NZ_JBALOZ010000089.1:0-6440 GCF_036965125.1 Bacillus sp. JJ1503 | reverse complement strand
TGTGAAATTTTGTACTTAAAGTAACGCTACAGGTTAACATATGTAATTCCAAGATTAAGTGGTGACTAGGTCAATATTTTAAAAAATGAAAATGAAGGGGACGTTTGATATGTCTAAAAAAATATACATTATCCATGAAAATGATGATTGGACCTCTCATTTAACAAAACGATTGGATGAATTAAACCTGCCATATGAGGCATGGCATCTTGATAAAGGGATCATCGATTTAACTTCGTTACCGCCAGAAGGGGTATTTTATAATCGTATGAGTGCGTCCTCTCACACAAGAGATCACCGATTTGCACCTGAGTTGACTGGTGGAATTCTTGATTGGCTTGAATTCCATAATCGAACTGTTTTTAATAGTAGTAATGCATTACGTCTTGAACTTAGCAAAATTAAACAATATACAGCGCTTGAAGCGAGTGGAATTCGAACTCCAAAAACAATTGGTGCAGTGGGCCGCGAGCAAATTATAGAAGCTGCTGAAAAGCTAGGAACAGCCCCATTCATTACTAAACATAATCGGGCTGGTAAAGGACTTGGAGTCCAATTGTTCCAAACTGTTGAATCATTGAAGTTACATGTTAATAGTCCTGCATTTGAAGAGTCTGTAGATGGAATTACGCTTATCCAGGAGTATATCCAATCACCAGATTCCTATATTACAAGAGCTGAGTTTGTAGGTGGCAAATACGTTTATTCTGTAAGGGTCGATACGTCAGAAGGATTTGAGCTATGTCCAGCGGATGTATGTCAAATTGGCGACCTATTTTGTCCTGTAGGAGAAGAAGTAGAAGTAAGACCTAAGTTCGAAATTGTAGAAGATGTCGATCGTGATTTAATCGAACGCTATGAAGCTTTTCTAAAGGCTGTTAAAATTGATGTTGCCGGCATTGAATTTGTAAAAAATGCCGCTGGTGAAATTTTTACGTATGACGTCAATACAAACACAAACTATAATTCAGACGCAGAAGCAAAAGCAGAAAAATATGGAATGCTCGAGCTTGCAAAGTTTCTTGGAGAAGCTTTGGAGAGAATATAAGTTTGACCGCAGGGACATGGTTCCTGCATTTTTTTTTGGCTGCTAAGATTGTTGACAAAAGAGTTTAGAATAACTTCAAATTTTATACTGAAGATGAATGTAAATACCTTCAAGCCTAGTAAAAATCGTAGGAAAAATTAGTTGCATTTAATGTGAGGAGTGATTTTTCGGTTAGTCTATTGGAAAACACATTCCAAATATCTGTAATAATCCTACTCTTATGTTCATTCTATTATTAGAGGGGTCCCGTCAGGAAGCGCATTTTCCTGACACTCCCCCCTTTCTGTTATGACATAATTAACAATTCGAAGTATAAAAGTCAAAATGAAAGGAGCGACCAATGCAAATTTGTAGAACAGCTGTCAAAATCACCGCACATAGATGGTTAATCCTCTTCACGTAACAGAAGGGCTTCCTTTCCCATGACCGCAAGCTCAATGGTTTCAAGCGTTTTGCAATAATTCCCGAATATATCTCCATTCACATCGACTTCCTTATGAATATAGTCCAGAACATGCCAATCCTCAAACCAGTCGCCGCTTTCTGCGTCTTCATGAGTAGAATTCGGCCAGGAGTATTTTAACGGTGGGCTGTACAACCGGTCGGCGGCACCTTTTCTCAACTTACAATTCTTGACCCGAGGTTTATAAAGGGAACGGGGAAAAAATTCGTTTACATTGTTAAACAAATCGGGCCAATAATCTTTTCGTGAACCCGTATGGGGATGATCGTGCGCCCATTTCAAAACGCCAGCTGAAATATTTTTTCGCTGAAAAAGAAGAGCATACAATCTTTTTCCGAATAAAATTCGTTCGTGAAGCGAAGTGAAATGGCGCGAGGTAGCGCCGGCAAGTAAGGCTTGTTGCCTATCTTCCTCTGCACAGTATGGAAAAAGAATGTGATTGAGACGCAAAAAATCATACAACTTGAAGCTGACCGTACCGGTTACGGTTTTTTTAAAGTGATCATTTTGGATCAATCTTTTTTCCAAATAACTTTGTTCATTGATCACAGTCGCAATCGTAAGAGTGTAGGAATCCCCACTGTTCCAAAAATAACGCCACATCGTTTCCATAAAGGTGGAAATGTAAAAAAAGGGCAAAAGGTGGAACATTTCCTGGTTGGCTTTCACACTTAGGTCATAAATCAAACACTGGGGATACACATCCTGAAAAATCAACCAGCTGCCGCGTTCCAAGAAAGAATAAATCGCCTGCTGATCTCTTTCCGGGAGAAGTTTTGTCAGCAAGTCCCCTTTTAAATCGGTCATATTCCAGCCAACATTCCGCGATACCATATGTCCAAGAAAGGCCCAATGGATTTCTGGGTGCTCAAGGTAAAAATTATAATAAGCCTGAGTCCGTGTCACGTTGTTTTGATTATGTTGTTTTGTCTGTTCTCTTATATAGTAAATACGTTGTTTATCGTTTTCGGATAAAGAGGGCAGGAGGCCGGAAGATTTACTTTTTAATTTTTTTTTCAAATCCTTTTTTATATCCGAATAGGAATTAAGCAAAAGTAATCATCCCTTATCAATATTTCATTTGAATTGCGTCCGATTCTCCCATAAAGAAATGCATATTCATATTGTTAGAAGAATATGAATACAACGTGAGTATTCGAAAGAGGGGGGTAACATGAGGCATCGGGTACATGCGGAAATGAACCGAATCGTCGATCAGGTCATTAGGGACCAAACAGATGACGGGTCCTGGCAATATCCTTTCGAAACCGGCATCGGAATAGACTGTCACATGATTATCTTATTGCGGACATTGGAGATAGATGACGAGGATTTCATAAAAGAACTGGTGGAACGTATTGCAGGGAAACAGAAGAAAGATGGTTCATGGGGATTGTTCTATGATGAAGATAAAGGGAATCTTACGTCCACAGTGGAAGCTTATTATGCCCTTCTTTACTCCGGTTACAGGGATCGGGGTGACCCGGATATCAAGGCAGCAAGAAGGTTTATCCTTGCCAACGGAGGGGCTACGGAAGTCCATATATTTTTTAAAATCCTGCTGGCTCTAACCGGACAGTGCGAGTGGCCGCCTTTCCCCATTAAGATTGAAGTGCTGCTTATACCAGACTCCTTTCCAATCAATCTTTTTGACATCTCCGTGTATGGCAGAACGAACATCATCCCGTTTCTAATTCTGGCCAATTTGGGTTTCAGCAGGAGAACGGAACGGTCTCCTGATCTCTCTGATTTGTATCTGAAAAGAGAAAATCATTTTTTTACAGAAGATTCGGAATTCCGCTCGGTTATTGATTTGATTCAAAAAGGACTGAAAGGGCTGAAAGACTATCCCGGAAACCTTCGCGAGTTAGCTTTATATCGCGCCGAACAATATATGCTTGATAGAATAGAACCGGACGGCACCTTTTGTAATTATTTCGGTTCAACTTCTATGATGATTTTTGCCTTATTGGCGAGGGGATATTCGAATACACATCCGGTGATTACCCGCGCCTTGCTAGGCTTAAAATCGATGACCTGCCGGATTGATGGAGAACTTCACTGCCAATATGCGACGGCTACGGTCTGGAACACGACGTTAATCAGTTATGCTCTGCAAGAATCCGGAGTCCCTTATTCATCGAATACCGTCCAGAAGGCAAACCGATATATCCTTTCCCGGCAACATGTCAAATACGGGGATTGGATCATTCATGAACCGAATCTTTTGCCGGGAGGCTGGGGCTTTGAGGACATGAATACAATCCATCCGGATATTGACGACACAACGGCTGCACTAAGAGCGATTCGAACGTTGGTCATCGAAAGGGTGGATTGTCGGCAGGCATGGGATCGGGGAATCAACTGGCTCATTTCCATGCAAAACAATGATGGTGGATGGGCGGCATTCGAAAAGAATGTGAACAAGAAACTATTGAACCTATTACCGATCGAGGGCGGAAAAGATTTGTTGATTGATCCTTCGACGGTTGATTTAACGGGAAGGACATTAGAGTTTTTCGGGAACTATACCCATTTGGATTTTCATCATCCCATTGTGAAACGCGGGATTCGTTGGCTGTTAAAGAATCAAGAGTCGGATGGTTCTTGGATAGGGCGCTGGGGCGTCTATATTTATGGCACATGGGCGGCGGTAACGGGAATGGTTGCGGTTGGGGTTTCCCCGAATCATCCTGCCATTCAGAAGGCTGTAAACTGGTTAAAAGCCATTCAAAATCAAGACGGAGGTTGGGGAGAATCCTGTAAAAGTGATATCGAAAATTGTTATGTGCCTTTGGGCGAAAGTACCCGCACTCATACAGCATGGGCCCTTGACACACTTATCTCGGCCGCGACTGAAGTGACACCTAACATTAAACGCGGCGTAGCTTTTTTAGTGGATAGAAAAGAAAAAGATTGGACAAATACCTACCCGAAAGGAAGAGGAATGGCGGGAGCCTTTTATATCAATTATCATTGTTACGAATACGTTTTTCCGTTACTGGCCCTGGCCCATTATCAAAAATTAGCTGAAGGAAGCTAAACAGGTATCTGTGGATTTAATAAGCTTTCAAGTGACTACTAGCATATTTTTATAGTCTGTCCCATACAATGAACAAAACTACAACATGACAAGGTCTTGATGAAAAACAAATTCTTTCCGAAGCAGGAGGCAAAAGATGCTTGAAACTCTCCGCCAATTTTTCGATCTTCATACAGTTATTTGGTTGTTTCCAATCATTTTTATTTTCCATGACTTAGAAGAGATCATGACCATTGAATCGTCCATGAATGCACACAAAAACAGAAAAGCTCCCTTCGTCAAACTAACATTAGAAATGAGGGAAAAACTTGGATCGACCGCTGCCCAACTTTCTATTTCGGCTACATGGATTTTGCTGATTATCTCATTCACTACATTGATGACTGCCCATTCCTCATTAAACGGAGGGGGCTTTCTTTTATATACAGCCATACTCAATTTGTTTATTCTTCAGGCGATCATCCATATTATTCAGTCCATCTTTTTCAAAGGCTACACACCTGGCATCATAACGGCGCTATTCCTTCTTATCCCTTACGCTCTTATTGCCTATGACCGATTGTTCCAATCCGGCCTGATAGACGGGCATTTAATTTTCGCAAGTCTCCCCGTTAGCCTAGTTATGATTTTTGTTTTTCTTGTTGGCAATCTTTTAAGCCGATACTTTATAAAATAGTTGCAGGTGGTGAGTACATTGCATGTTGTTATAGCGGGAGGAAGCGGGTTTGTAGGTCAAGCCCTGACTCACCTGTTGACTCAAAAAGGCCATCGAGTAACCATATTAACGCGTCTTCCTGATCATAAAAGAAGAACAAGTGAATTCGTTCATTATGTTGATTGGCTTTCTGCAGATCATCAACCTGAAAACGAACTTAAAGATGTTGATGCGATGGTCAATTTGGCCGGGGAATCAATTAATAGCGGACGGTGGACCCAAAGTAAAAAAGAGGCTATTTTGAATAGCCGTCTTACATCCACAAAAGAGGTCATTCGAATTTTGAAACATCTTCATCCAAAGCCAAAAGTTCTTGTTAACGCTTCAGGTGTAAGTTATTACGGGATGTCAGACTTCAAAACGTTTAATGAGTCCTCCAAAAGTGATGCAAACGATTTTTTGGCCAGTGTTGTCAAGCATTGGGAGAAAGAAGGGGCAATGGCGAAAGAATTAGGCGTTCGAACGGTCTGCGCGCGTTTCGGCATCATTCTAGGTCAAGAGGGTGCCTTTCCGCGAATGGTGCTAACGTATAAATTGGGTATCGGGGGGACAATCGGCAGTGGGATGCAATGGATTTCTTGGGTGCACATTCAAGATGCGGTTGAGATGGTTTACTTCGCCATCATGAACCCTGAAGTAGATGGACCGTTGAATGTGACCTCTCCTCATCCAATACGCATGTCATCATTCGGACAGTCCATTGCAGACGTCCTTCACCGCCCATATTGGCTCCATGTTCCTGGGGTTGTAGTAAAAGTAGTACTTGGTGAAATGAGTCAGTTGGTATTAAAAGGGCAGCGGGTACTCCCTCAAAAAGCACTTCACCACAATTACTCCTTTCAATTTCCAGACGTAAAAAGTGCACTTTCTGATATTCTAGGTTAAAGATACATTGCACCGGAATGAAGGAGGAAACTTATAATTAAGCTTTAATCATGACAGTACGACGGGCCCTCCCTGCGTTGAATAGCACGCCGTGTCCTTAATCAGCTGTTCGTAGAAAACACTGTCTGGCATTTGGAGAGAACTTTTTTGCATATGGTGTACCGTCAGATAAACGTGGAATGTTGGCGGTACCCCAAAATAAAACAGTTATATGGAATTAGGGTTCTATTTTGAGATAACCCTTTATGTGTACTCTTACTAAAAGGCACTTTTCTGTAATAAGGAA
>NZ_JBALOZ010000088.1:0-7213 GCF_036965125.1 Bacillus sp. JJ1503 | reverse complement strand
TATTATGACTTGGTACTAATTTTATCAAATTTACAGGTGAAATTTCAAGATTAATCAAAGACTATTTATAAGTTTTTATCCACCATTGCCTAAACACTGATAAATCATTCACATAAATTAATATAAAAGCTTAATTGTAAAGGGGATGGAGAACCGTTGGATACAGAAATGGAAAGAGAGCAAGATTTCAAAAAAACAGATCGCCTTAACCAATTAATGTTCCGTTCAATCGAGCAGCCCTCGAATGAGAACATAGGCATTGATGAAACATTTAAAGAAATGGAGTATGAAAATTCAAACAGAAGGTATAGTCATAGTCGTATTGATAGTTTGATGTTTGGTGAAAGGCATCATCCTTCACCTAAAGGGAGTACAAACAATAGTTCCCTATCAAACCATCTCAATCATGTTGTTAATAACATCAATTTCCTTGAACTAATGGACAATATAGACACTCTTGTTAGTTCTGCTAAGCAATTAAAACCATTATATCGACAGGTCACTCCTTTTATTGATCAGTTCTTCAAAAAGAAAGGTTAGTGGATAATAAAACCGGTCCTCTTATGAAGACCGGTTTAAATTATTTATTCTCTGCTAACGCTTCTGCTTTTCCCATATCATATGCCTCATTCATTACCTTTGTAAAAAGACTCATGAATGGCTGGATCATTTCCAAGGATAATTCTACTCCAGCCTCTTCTAATTGCAGTTTTGCTTCTGGAAGATATTTCATGGTAATTTGCATGAATTCCATCGTTTTGTCAGTTGTTTGCATGAATTATGTAACTCCCTCTTTTCTTTATTTACTGGGCAGTTCCCCAGTTTCTCTATACTCTGCAATGGCTGTATTAATTTTATTAATAAATTCTTGGTCCACGTCTGAGCTGAACTTTCCAAGAGTAATTACATCCTCTTGAAAATCAAATGACAGATTTCCTGATTTTAGTTCCCCTTTGTTAAACAAATCTGCCACTATTTCATATAGAACGTCCACATGCTGGATCGTGCTAGTTAAAACGGCGGACTCACCCAAATCTGACTGATCAGAAATATAGCCGATTGCATAGTGGCCCCTTTCTTTAATCTGTTCGATGACAGGAACGTTATAGCCATCCCCGGCTGGATAAATAACATCGGCACCTTTTGCCATTACCTTATCTAATAGTTCAATCGCTTTTCTATCATCATCCCAATTGCCTACATACTCAATCATGACATCTACATAAGGATTTTCATAATTTGCCCCTTCATAGAAGCCTTCAATTTCAGGCTGCCACTCATAGGCTGCAATGATTCCTATTGCATTAGTCTTTGTCATATGACCTGCAAGCATCCCACCGAAAAAACCCATTGCATATCCTTCGAAATTTAAACTTGTCGTATTGGTATTTTCAGCATCTCCGTTAAAGCTGACAAAATGAATATGGGGATAGCTAGGTGAAATCTGATTAAAGTATTCCGCATATTCATTGCCGTGGCCAAAAATAATATTAACTCCCTTTTGGTCGTATTCTTTCACCGCACGTTCGACAACTAATTGAGAACTCATACCCTCTTTATAGTAAACCTCAATATTATGATGGGATTGAATCTTTAACATTCCTTTATAGCCTTTTGTTCCCCATACTTGATCATTTATCGTATCAGGGATTAATAAGCCCGCTTTCTTTAGTTTACCTGAGGACATTGCTTGTCCGCACGAGGCCAATAAAAGAAGGCTTAAAAGAAGGATCCCAAATCGTACAAATAATTTTTGCATCTCCCTTTGTTCCGCCTCTCCGAAATAGCCATAACGTTTTTCTAAACAAAAAAAATCCAGAATAAACTTCCAGCTATTTTCATTCTACCCTTAGCACCCAAGTTTTGAAAAGACTTTATTCCTATTCTATTAAATTCTGCCATCATCAATCAACTTTAGATGTCTTTTCTGATTTTCAATTCCCTCTGAATAAGGGGTGCAGTTCTTCACGATCTTTACCTTAATTTCATTCCGCTCTGATGGGTAATTAATTGTAATCATTTCTAGAACTTCAGCAGGAATGGAAAGAAAGTCAACACATTTTTTCCAATAGTGTGGAATATCGCTTTTCAAAGTGCAAGCATCGGCAGATTTTGTTTCAGCCAATTTTAAAATTGGATCCAGAATATCTGCAATGTACAAAGTATCATGGATCCATTCACATTCATGAATGGATAATTCCCGGTCTGGATCTGATGATTTTTCTAAGGATTGTTGAAATAAAAAGGAGTTTGGCTGCCAAGGTCCGTAGATTGTTGGGAGATAAATGCGGTGACTGATTATTTCATTTTCCAAAATGCGCTGGATATTTTTATCCTTTTGATGAAGCCATTGTATTGGGAAAAGAGAGATGATTCTAGTATCGGTTTCAGCTATTTTCTGTTTGTTATTTTTTAGAAATCTTTCAAGTATATTATCTTTATTGAATAAAACCTTTTGTTCAGTTGCAGAAAAACTATAGTAATCAATAAGAATTAAGGTTTGTGCATGGATCTCCACTTGAGAGACCAAATCGGACATAATTATTTCCTTAAAATTAGCGTTGCGGCCAATTTCCATCCGCTTTTCAATAAGATACGCATCTTTTTCTCCATTTTCTGATCGAACACCTAACACTTCGAAACCTTGATCCAGCAAAGACCGACAAAAATGAAAACCTAAAAATTGAAATGCCCCAATTATGACTGCCCTGTCCATACAAAGCCTCCCTATTTATTCTCAGTGTATACTATGCAAATGCACGACTAATTATTTCTTTTTGTCTGTCGCTTGCTTTTTAATCTTTAATATTTGATTTTCATATATTAAATGATCTGGAAGTGAGTTTACACTTTTAAGTTCTTCAATTGATACCCCGTAGGTTTGGGAGATTTTCAATAACGTATCACCTGTTTTCACTTTATACATTACATATTGCTGATCAATCGAATCTTGAAAATAGATGAATTCAGGCTTCTCACGACTAGCCTTCACCTTTGGATGAACAATTTTTTCCTCCACTAAAATATCAATCATTTGTCTTACTCGAGCTTTATAAGAATTAGGTTGAACAGTTTTATGTCCCTGTTTTTTGATGATTTTTCGTTCATCGGCATGTTTGAGATAATAGGTTACTTTATCGACAGTATCTTTAGGTGACGATGATACAACAAGATCCATTCCAGGTTTGAACCTGCTTCTGACTCCTTGTGTATCTTGTGTAATTAAAAATCCGCCGGAACCAAGAATCTCAAATGTGCGCTGTGTAACTAAATTCGGGTAATTTTGCAAGCCAATGATGATGTCGGCAGAGCTAAATAATTTATTAGTTTCTGTATAAGAAAGATGCCCGTGAATCCAATCGTTTGGTATGTCAAAACCTAAATATGAGCCCATTTGATCCCAATGATTGCCCCAAAAATCGATTCTAAACTGATTTTTAAGAAGAGGCTTTATTAAAAGCTTAATTGATTCATGACGAAAATGGTCTGGATATTTCGATAATATATCTGGATAAGCATTAGCAACTACCGCAATTTTGGCACTATACTCCGGATATTTACGGGTCGGAAAATGTATGGTTTCTTCAAACCCAAAATCTAAAAATGCAGATGGAATTCCTCGCTGTTTATAAACATATGATGTTTCCCTGCAAATGGTAAATACGAAATCCGGCTTCATATTTTCGATTAATGGCAACGTCCAATTTTTTGTATAGGCTGGATCCTCGACTGCCCAGTATATTAATGGGATATTTCTAGTTGTCATCTGTTCCTTGATTAAAATTTGTTTTCTAAATGTATGCTCGGGTCCCCACCCTATTGTAACAGCAAGATCAGGATTGAATTCCGCCAATATTTTTGGCAAGTTTTGCTTAGTAATGGGGCCCGAAATCATTACATCATGTCCATTAGCATGAAATCCCTTTGGCAATGTATGTGGCCAGAGGTTACCGCTATCAATGAAAAGAATTCGCATTCATCTTCCACCTTTATATTCTACCTTTCTCTTATTTTTATATAATCCTTGACATCAATAATATCTGTTGCCAGTTTATTCATTTTTTTAATTTGTTTTACACTCACTCTGTATTTTTTCGAAATAGACCGCAGGCTTTCCTTCGGCTTAAAGATATGAATTTCATATTTTGCTTGCAAAATGTCAAGGTAATAAACCCAGTTACCTATACTTGGGGCAGCCTTTTCCTTTGAAATAAGCCCTGCTTTCGTAATTGTTTCTAGAATATACTTAGCTCGCTCTAAATAAGAATATTTCTTTACTGCCTCAATGCCTGCCTTTTTTATTTCAAGACGCTCCTCCGGATGGGCTAAAAAATGCTTTACTAATTTAATTGTTTCTTCGGGAGAGGAAGTCACAATAAGGTCCTGACCAGGTGTGAAAAGACTTCGAATTTTAGAAGTATCATTTGTTAGCAGAAACCCGCCTGAGCCTAATATTTCATATGTCCTTTGTGTCACTTGTGAGTCCATATTTTGTACACCTAAAAGGATATCTGCGGAACTGTATACTTTATTTGCCTCTATATATGGTAAAAAACCATGATTCCAATGTTTAGGAATCTCCTTGCCAATAATATGGCCCATAAAGTGCCAATAACGTCCCCAAAAATCAATTCGAAGATTTTCCATTATAAAAGGGCTTAAAAGATTTCTCAATGCTTCAAATCTGTAATTTAGGGGGTTTTTTTTATAAAGCATCGGGTATCCATTTGCCACCAATGCAAGTGAGACATCGTATTTAGAATCTATTTCTGTTGGAAAATGTACTTTTGAGTGATAGCCAAAGTCTAAATGAGCTGCTTTGTAACCTTTTTCTTTATAAAAATTGACACGATGAGGGCAAATGGTAAAGATAAAATCGGGTTGAATTGTTTCAATTAGCGGAAGTGAAAAAGTGAGAGTGTATCCGGGGTCTTCTGTAGCCCAATAAATATGAGGAATTCCTAAGTGGGCTACATTCTTTTTTATTAATAACCTCCTTTCTTTTGAATGTTCTCTCGTGTGCCCCATCGTAAAAATCAAGTCAGGTTTAAAGCTTGTAATCATCTCTTCTAAACTCCAGTCCATTAGCGGACCGGATACCATCACTTCATGCCCAGCGTCCGAAAATCCGTTTGGCAGGCCATAAATCCACATCGGATCGCTTTCTAAAAATAAAATTCTCATATAAAATCACCTACTTTCACCTGGTTTCTTTTAACATCTCACTTACTTTAACAATTTGGAGTCCTTTATTTAATAATTTTGGTATTACAACTTCCATTGCTTTTGCCGTGGATTTTCCATTTAAATGGGCAAGGACGATGTCATTTCCTGTTGATTTTGTCATGATTCTTTCTCCTATTTCATCACTTGACGTTTCTTTCCAATCAATCGTATCAATACTCCAATAAACAGTATATGGAAATTGATTCTTTCCAGCTGTTTCAAGAACAGATTTATTCCATGCTCCAAATGGCGGTCGGAATAACGGTATTCCTTTTGTACCGAGAAGCTTTACGAAGCACTCTTCAGTTTTCTGTAATTCTTCTGTCATTTTATCAGATGGAATTTTTGTAAAGTCTGGATGACTGTATGAATGATTTGCAATTTCATGTCCATCCTCGATTATACGTCTCGAAAGTTTCGGAAATTGCTCGACCCATTTTCCTGTCAAAAACATTGTCGTTTGAATACGGTGTTTCTTTAAAACGTTTAATATTTCACCTGTATGTTCAGCGCCTGCGCCTGCATCAAAGGTCAATGAAATTTCATTTTTATTAGTGAATCCATTTGAAATTAATACCGAGGGTAAGGATATTGTCTCAGTCAAAACTTTTCGATTTATTTTTATTAGCTGTCCTGCATATAAATAATTTGATTTTAATTGATTGTCTTCTTTTAGCTGCTCAATAGGTATTGAAAATTTTTTAGAAATATGACTTAATGTTTCACCATGACAGATGGTGTAATAATTGTATTTACTCTTTTTCGTTTTTATGGGCAGCACTGCTTCTATTTCCTTAAACTCCTTCATAGAAATCGTCCCCATTCAATGGTACAAGTTTTATCAAACATTCTAATCCACAATATGTTTAATCCCATGAGTTGTATAGTGATTCTGACTAAATACATCAAAAAGTATGAAAGAGTCGTGTAACAAATACAATCATTTTTATATTGAGGGGCATATTTTATTTAAAATTATATAGAGAGGACAAGATTGGGTGGAACACATACCTATTTATCATGGTAATTTGAATTCGGGAAAAATTGCTTTTATGGTCAATGTTGCATGGGGTAATGAATATTTAAAGGATTTATTAATGATTTTGAAGAAATATCAAATTAAGCTTACTTTTTTCCTTGAGGGCAGATGGGTCAATAACAATCCCCAATCTGCACTGAAGATACAGCTTGCCGGACATGAGATCGGAAACCATGCCTATTCACATCCGAATATGATCACACTTTCGGATGAAGAAATTAAAAATGAGATTACAAGCACGAATGATGTAATTGAACAACATCTGAAAATAAAACCAGCCTTTTTCACTCCTCCCTATGGATATTTCGATCAAAGGGTCATTGAAGCTGCTGCGAAGGAAAAAATGAAAACTATTCTTTGGACTTTAGATACATTGGATTGGAAACTCGAGGATCACCATGAAATTATTAACAGAATTGTACCTAATTTAAAGAACGGCTCTATTATTCTTATGCATCCAAAAAAATCATCTCTTGAAGCACTTCCTATTATTTTGAATCATGCTGCTGAAAAGAGATTAATAGTTTGTACAATAAGCGAATTACTTTCCTGTTAGATTATGTAAGTTGGGTATTTTCCCTCAGAAGGAAAATACCTGGTTTAATAGTGGAATGATGGAAACTTGCGAATATAACTAATATTGTCTTGAACATTTGAATCTTATTTATAGAGGCTGTTTTATAATATCCTTTCATTTTGTTTCATAAAATCAACAATTTGTGATTCAATCCCTTGCTTTTTTTCAGGCAGTAAATAACAAATTGAAGTTTGGATTCCTTCTTCCATCCATTTTAAAGTTCGGTTTTTTGTTTGTTTTGCCAGATTATACGATCTCCTATCCGTCATAATATGCATAATTTTCATTGGGATCTTCAGGGGATAATTAAAGTTTTCCATTTTTTTCATTACTTCAAGTTCAACCTGCATAATGTCGATATTATAAGCATC
>NZ_JBALOZ010000087.1:0-33449 GCF_036965125.1 Bacillus sp. JJ1503 | reverse complement strand
TGTAAAGGTTGTGTAAATTTCCCCAGCCATTAACAGGAATACGAGTAGCGTTCCGAAGCCGCGTCCTCCGACAGACCACTGTTCAAGCGTCATGTCTTTCCCCTTTTGTGCTTGAATGCCAAGAAATATGGATAATATTAAAAAGCCGAATATAATAATTAATGCGATATTCATGATTCTTTTCCTCCTTTATTCGCAGGGTCAAGCTTGTAAACGACAGCCATCGTTCCTGATGTCAGAAAGACCCACAGAACAAGATAAAAGAGAATGAAGGGCATCCCTAATACATAAGGTGTTACTTTATTAGCAAAAGCAATTCCGCCTAAAATCCCAATAAATGGGATAAAAGCGATCAGGTGATAAAGTTTCATAGTTAGACCTCCAATTCTTAAAATGATTTGGACAAGTTATTGGTAAACCGCCAAAACCTGTCCAATAACCAGTCACTCTTAACCTAAAAATTTAAATGTAGCATGCAGGAATGTTTTGACGCCGATTTCCAATGCATCTTCATCGATCGTAAAGCGGGCGTGATGGTGAGGATACGTAATGCCTTTCTCCTCGTTGCCAGCCCCAACATAGAAATAGCAGCCAGGTGCTTTTTCCATGAAGGCAGAGAAATCTTCTCCTCCCATATTTGGCTTCATCATATCAATCGCCTCTTCACCGAATACTTCACGAACGGTTTCTTCGACAACACTTGTCACTTCTTCATGATTAATGACTGGACGATAGCCAAATTGATATTTGAAATCATAAGAAGCTTCATGGGCTTCTGTGATTCCTTTCACAACGCGTTCCATTTTTCCAGGAATGGATTCACGAAGGCTTGGGTCAAAACTGCGGACTGTTCCGCAAATTTGAACGGATCCTGGAATGACGTTATGTGTTGTGCCGCCGATAAACTGCGTGACCGAAATAACTAAATTATCAAGTGGGTCAGTATTACGGGAGACAATATGCTGAAGATTGGTTACTACTTGGGCAGCGATCGCGATCGAGTCAATCGTCTGATGCGGCAATGCTGCATGTCCGCCTCTGCCGTTCACTGTAATCCAGAATGTGTCAGGTGCAGCCATCATTGGGCCGTACACAATGCCGACTTTCCCGAATTCGAGCGGTGACCAAAGATGAGTGCCGATAACAAGATCAACCCCGTCCATTACTCCAGCCTCAACCATTTCATCAGCACCGCCTGGGAAAAGCTCCTCTGCATGCTGGAATAAAAAGCGGACTTCACCTTTAATTTGGTCTTGCAATCCAGAAAGAATTTTGGCTGTTCCAAGCAGCATCGCCGTATGTCCATCATGGCCGCAAGCATGCATTACACCTGGGTTTTTTGAAGCAAATTCAAATGTATTTTCCTCTTGAATCGGAAGAGCGTCCATGTCTGCACGAATCGCCAATGTTTTGCCTGGTTGAGTACCAATCAGGCGAGCCATCAAACTTGTTTTCGTTGGACGAGATAGTTCCAAATTGCCAAATGACTCTAACGTTTCATATATATATTGAGCCGTTTGTTCTTCGTGGAATGACAGTTCCGGATTATGATGCAAATATCTTCTCCAAGTAATGACTTCTTGTTTTAGGTCACTTGCTAATTGATTTATATTTGTATCTGTATTTAAAATCATGGATTTCAACTCCTGTTCTGAATGCAGAGGGACGTTTCCTCTTCCTCAAATTCAAAAAAACGTATAAATAAACTTTCTTGTATTTGTAATTATAAAATTTATCAAAAAATATAGTATGTCCTTTTCGACAAAATTTTTAACAAACAATTTATGAAAAACCACAAAAAAAGTCCAGTTTCTCTCCAAATCCTTATTAAAAAACACATTTTTTCAATGGAATTTGGTAAAATAACAAAAACTTCGACAAAAGGGAAGGGTGCACTATGAAGGAAACATTAACTCATCGGCAGCTTCAATCATTAATTCATGTTTCGAATGTTTTAAACTCATCCCTTCATATAGATACGATTATTCATTCCATCATGGTCCAAGCCGTTTCCGTTATTGATGCGGCTAATGGCGGAGTCTTATTGCTTTATGACGAAACACAAGGGCGTTTAATTCCTAAAACGGAGAGCAATGTCAATGGGGAAATGATTAGTAAAGTACGGCTAAAGCCTGGTGAGTCAATGTCTGGCCTAGCTTTTTCAGCGGGGAAATGTTTAATTTTTCGCAATAGAGCAGAGGTGGAAAATGCAACAGCAAATCTATCAGAAAAAAATCTTCAATTTATGCTCGATTCCATTCCAAATTTGCCCTATTCTTCTATTTCTGCTCCTATCTTTTTAAAAGAAAAATGCATCGGTGTCATTACGCTGGATTCATTTGAACCTGCGCTAGAATTTATTACAGAAGATATTCATCTTTTAACGGCAATTACTCATCAAGCTGCCGTTGCGATCGAGAAGGCGAATCTTTACAGTGAACAGGAACAAGCCGTAAAGCAGCTTGAATATTTGAATGATACGATCTCTAAACAAAATCAAATGCTCTCCCGTTCGGTTGATATCCATAAAAGGCTTGCGAATCTTGTAATGAACGGAGAAGGTCTAGATTCCATTATTGCCTATTTGCATGAAATGATCGGCCATCCCGTTTTGTTATTTGATGATCTCGGGGAAATGATTTCCTATGCTTACGAACAGTATATTGACAACAATGATCTGTTATTGATTAGAAAAAAGGCTCAGGAATCCATACATTCACTCAAAACGGTTCACACTTTATTAGAAACGGATTTGAGGGAGAATCCATTTTTAACAATCTTGCCAATTGGGGCAAAGCCCACACTTTTTGGCATACTTATTATTGCATCCCTGGAAGAAATTCGCGATGTGGAAGTTGCCGCATTAGAGCATGCGTGTACCGTCATTTCTCTTGAAATGGTGAAGGAACAGGCTATTTTTGATGCACAGGAAAGATTAAACGAAGAATTTATTGATGTTTTGTTTTCTGGTAAAATGAATCATTCTATTTTACAAAAGGCAAAACAGATGAATTTTGACCCAATGGCTGACTACATGACGCTCATTATACGAATTGACGAATTAGATAACAAGCAAAAGCGAAACAGCATTACTCGCCATCTCGTTCAAATGGCAAATGGTGCGCTTTTAAATAATAATTTGAATGGGATTGCCGTAGGCAGTCAAGATCAAATTGTTCTTCTTTTAACCTTTCAGTCAAAGGTGCCGAGCACCTATGCGCTTCACCAGGTTAAGCAGCTCATATCGAACTTTCAGCAGGAAATTCATTTGAAAAATTGGGGAACGACCATTTCTATTGGGATTGGAAGAATTCATTCGAGTTTATTGAAGGCATCCAAATCCATGCAGGAAGCAGCAAAATGTCTTCAAATTCTTCATAGCTATGGGAAAAAAGGGGAAGTCATCAGTTATAAAGACCTCGGTGTTCACAGGCTTCTTTTCCAAAATTCAGAGGAGGATCTCATTGATTTCCTCAACGAAGTGCTCGGCCCGCTTATAGCTTATGACCAAGCCCGAAAAGGTGAGTTACTCCCGTCGCTTTTCGCCTATTTTGAACATAACCAAAATGTAAAAGAAGCAGCGGAATCCATCCATGTCCATACGAATACGCTCACCTATCGATTAAAAAGAATCGAAGAAATACTTTCAATAAACCTTTCGGATAGTCACCAATTTCTAAACATTCATTTGGCTGTCGATCTTTATCCATTCTTAAAGGATAAGCTTCATCAAATAAGTGAAAGTTAGTGCGGGGGTAAAGATAAAAATGTTCTTAATTAATCACTTACATTATACAAGAATTTGGGGAGGTGCTCCTTTTTTCATGCCTTGAATTGCTTGGGAGACAAGGGATTGAAATTATGAAATTCATTCATCACTCAAAATTAAAAACCAGGAGCAACAGCTTAAAGTGTCCCTCCTGTTTTTAATTCAAAAATCAACTATTCCTAACTCACAACCACACCCCTAAACGCCACATCCCCAAGAATTTGATAGACATGCACATTTGGCAAATGAATCGCGTATATGGCCTCTTCAGGTGCTCGAACGATTAATACATTTGGATGAATTCTTTCAATTACTTCAATAGGAGTGGGCAGAATCGAGGCATTTACATCACCGCCGATTGCCCAAAAAGAAAGAGTAGGAGCCTCATTTCCTTCTATCTTTTGTTTGGTATATGCCCGAGGTGAGCTTTCTTTATTGATATGTGCCAAGTCCTCGATTATCGCGCTTGCTGTTGGAAGCATTCCCGCCCCTGGACCTTGAAGGCTAATATTCCCAACAATATCCCCGTCAATGGAAACAGCATTTTGGACACCTTCCACATGGTAAAAGGGATGCTGTTCATTCACAAGTACAGGTTTTACGGTGCAGAGAATTCCACTAGAAGTTCGTTCAATCGAGGCGACATGTTTAAAGCGAAACCCTAATGATGAAAAGATTTCAATTTGCTCAGGAGTGATTCCCCGAATTCCCTCTCTGATCGACTCATCCCAGTTCGGTGCCTCCCCAAATGCAATCTCACTTAAGATCACCGCTTTGTAGAAGGCATCATAGCCGTCTACATCATTGGTTGGATCCGCTTCGGCATAGCCTTTTTCCTGTGCTAGCTTCAATGCTGACACAAATGGTAAGTTTTCTTCTCTCATTTTTGTCAAAATAAAATTAGAGGTTCCGTTAAGAATGCCTTGAACTTTTTCGATGTTGTTTACATTTAGCAATTGCTTAAGTGTTTGGATTACAGGAATCCCGCCAGCGACCGTTGCTTCAAAGCCGAGCGAAACACCATTTTCACTTGCTAACTGTTTTAATTGCTCCCCGTGATGGGCAAACATTTCCTTGTTAGCCGTAATAACTTGGCAACCCCGTTTAATTGCCTGCTGCAAATAGGAAAAGCTTGGCTCTTTTCCAACAATGGCATCAATCACTACATCAAGCTGTTCAAGTGTAATGATTTTTTCGAAGTCATCGGTTAAAAGAACATCCTTATCCGGTTTGTTATGTTTATTTATATTTTTCACAAGAATTCCAACGATCTTCACTTTTTTCCCAAATAGGGCTTGGAGCTTCTTCTGATGTGATTGGACAGTCTGATAGACACCCTTCCCAACGGTACCGTATCCTAATAATGCAATATGAATGGCTGACATGTATGCATTCCTCCTGTTAATTTGTAGTCAATTTGCTATGAATAAGGCAAATTGCCATAGATGGAAAAATAAAAAACCCCCTCTGCATATAAAGACAGAAGGGGGAGCAAGAATGAAATAACAAAATCCGTTCCACCTTCTCATCTTCGGAATTGTGATCATTCCTCTGAAATTGGCACCGTGCATACATATGCTGGTTGCCGAGGCTTCGCAGGGTCAGTCCCTCCACCTCTCTTGATAAGAAGATTAGCAATTATGAAATTATTTATTATCATATCGATTTAAAGGGGTTACGTCAATATAAAGGTTGCTTTGGCAATTACGCTCTTGCTGATGTACGGTCAATCCATCCACACTAACGACCGCTATTCCTGCAAAACCAAGCAGAGAAACCAACGAGAGAATCCAGAAAATCGTATTTCGAACTTTAGAATGCCCCTTATATTTTATGAAGTTTTGATATATCAACATAATACATTTTTACTTTTTAGGGGATTTCTACTTTTCAGACAACCACTATGATTAATGATGATATTAAAACAACTCCCCTGCAATTTCACCATCTTCGTACAACTTTTCTGCATGAATGAAAGAAACAAGAGGGTTCCCCTTATTATATCAATCAATTAATATTTATTAATTAAAAACTATTGAAAATTGGGGGATTCTTATGTAAAATTTAAATTATCAAAAAAATGAAATCGCATTTCAAATAATGAAACCGTTAGGAGTGTCATAATGGTTCAAAAAGTTTTAGAAGTAGACGAGCTAAAAGTTGGAATTAAAGATGAAGATAATCGGAAGATAGCCATTGTGAATGGAATAAGCTTCCACCTCCGTAAAGGTGAAACACTTGGAATTGTTGGAGAATCGGGCTGCGGAAAAAGTATGACGTCTCTTTCATTAATGGGTCTTTTACCTCCAGGCGTTGAGAGGCTTGAAGGAAATATTCGCCTCGGCAGCCTAAATTTCAAGGATTTCGCCAAGAAGGATTGGAGGAAAATCCGCGGGAAAAAGATTTCGATGATTTTCCAGGAGCCAATGAGCTCATTGAACCCGGTCCACAGGATTGGGGATCAAATAAATGAAATGGTTTTAAACCACGAAAGCATCTCGAAAAAAGAGGCGAGAGACCGCGCTTTGGAAATGCTTAAACTTGTCGGTATTCCAAGACCGGAACAAGTACTGAATGAATATCCTCACCAGCTTTCTGGAGGGATGCGTCAAAGAGTGATGATTGCAATGGCTCTTTCCTGTAATCCGGAAGTCCTTATAGCAGACGAGCCTACAACGGCTCTCGATGTAACAATCCAGGCGCAAATCTTAGAATTAATGAAGAAATTGCAAGACCAGCTGCATATGTCCATTGTTCTCATCACACATGATCTCGGAGTTGTGGCGGAGATGTGTGACAGAGTGATTGTTATGTATGCGGGAGAGGTTGTAGAAGAGTCGCAAGTTGTTGATCTTTTCGATAAGGCACGCCACCCTTACACGAAAGGGCTTCTAGCCTCATTGCCGGATATTAATGAACAGAAAGAATATCTATCTTCCATTCCTGGAATTGTTCCAGCTCCGGGTAAAATGCCTGCTGGTTGCAGGTTTGCACCAAGATGCTCATTTGCGCATGAAAGATGCAAAGAAGTTCCTCCGTTATTTGAAATGGATAATGGTTCAAAGGTGAAGTGTTGGATTTATGAACATGGTGAATCGGAGGTGACCTCAACATGACAGAACTGGACAACAATGTATTATTAAAGGTTGAAAATCTAAAAAAACACTTTCCTATTAAAGGTGGTGTTTTCGGAAATAGAACAATGAAGCATGTTAAGGCAGTTGATGGGGTTTCGTTTGAAGTGAAGAAAGGCGAAACATTCGGGATTGTCGGAGAGTCAGGCTGCGGAAAAAGCACCACGGGCAGAACCATTCTCAGACTTCTTGAACCAACCGAGGGAAATATCTTTTTTCAAGGGAAAAATATCGCTGAACTTAATAAAAGTGAAATGAGACGGTTAAGGAAAGATATCCAAATTGTGTTTCAAGATCCTTTTGCTTCCCTTAATCCCCGAATGAAGGTCAAAAATATTATTGAAGAACCGCTTATTAATTTCGGTGTGACTGATCGCGATGAGCGGGAAAAAAGACTCCTTGAAGTAGCTGATCAAGTTGGCTTGACGGCAGCCCAGCTTACTCGTTTTCCACATGAGTTCTCAGGTGGACAGCGTCAGCGAATTGGCATTGCAAGGGCTCTTATCTCAAAGCCGAAATTAATTATTGCAGATGAGCCAGTTTCGGCATTGGATGTCTCGATACAGTCACAAGTTTTAAATTTGATGAAGGATTTACAAAAAGAATTCGGGCTCACCTATATCTTTATCTCACATGATTTAAGTGTTGTGAAACATTTCTGTGATCGGATTGGAGTCATGTATCTCGGTAAGATGGTAGAAATTGCTAAGAAAGACAGTTTATATAATGAACCGTTGCATCCTTATGCAGAGGCGCTCCTTTCAGCACTGCCTAGTCCGCATCCTTTGCATAAGAAAAAGAGGATCATTTTAACCGGGGATGTCCCAAGCCCGTCCAATCCGCCTAATGGCTGTACATTCCATCCACGATGTTCCTCTTGTATGGACATCTGTAAAACAGAACGGCCATCATTACAGGCCATCCGTGATAACCACGCAGTTTCTTGCCATTTGTACGGAGGGGCCGAAAAAAAGTCGGCAGTAGCAGGTGGTCTCGCTTGAGTAAAACATTAGAAAAAGCTTTATCACTATTAGACTATTTTACAGAGGAGAAGCCATACTGGCGGTTAGACGAGATTTCCAAACATTCAGGAATCCCTAAAGCAACCGCATTTCGTTTATTAAGAACGTTTACTGAACTTGGATATTTGCAGCGAATAACGTTTCAGCAAGATGGTTTAGTGGTTGATGGCGAAAGCTACGGATTAGGCCTGAAATTTCTTGAAATGGGAGAAAGAGTGGCAGAAAGATTTGAAATTCGCCGGGTAGCTATCCCTTATATGAAGAAACTTCAGGAAACATTTAATGAGGCTGTTCAGCTAGTCATCCGTGACCAATATGAAGGTGTCTATATTGAAAAAGTGGAAAGTACACGGCCTGTTCGCCTGTACACAAAGGTTGGGCGGCATGCTCCACTTTATGCGGGTGCGTGTACGCGCATGCTTCTCACTTATTTGCCGGAGGAAATGATAGAAAAGGTATTGGAGAAACCCCTAACTAACTATGCCAGTCAAACGCCGAAAACAAAAGAGGAAGTGCTTAAGTTAATTGCACAGACAAAGCTAGATGGGTTTTCATACAGCGATTCTGAGTTAGAAGAAGGTACAGTATCGATTGCCGTCCCTATATTTGACCGGTCTGGTTCGGTTCCGTATTCAATTAGTATTGCAGGATTTTCCACTTCATTGCCAAGGGATAAAGTCCAGCCTATTTTAGGACCGCTTTGGGAGGCAGCTGCTGGAATATCAAAAGAAATTGGTTGTAACCATCCATATCCATATGGAGAAAAAATAAAAATAGAACAATAACAGGAGGGAAACAGGGAATGAAAAAGAAATTTTCAGCATTATTTGCACTATTTTTGGCCTTTACACTCGTTCTTACTGCTTGTTCAGGCGGCGGGAAAGATGAGGCTAGCACAAGCCCAAGTAAGAGCAGTGGAGAAAATCCGGCAAAAGACCGAGGCAATGAAATCGTTATTGGTATTTCTGGCGATCCGCAAAACTGGGATCCAATTGATACATTCCTTTTAGATTGGAGTACAATTGCCACTTCCGTATTTGAAGGACTTGTAGACCGTAATTTGGATTTAGAACTGCAGCCGGGTCTTGCTGAGAGCTGGGAGTATTTAGATGACAAAACATTGCAATTCAAGCTTCGTCAAGGTGTTAAGTTTCATAATGGAGAACCGTTCAATGCTGAAGCTGTCAAATTTACTTTTGATCGTTTGCTAGGTGAAGAAGGTCAAAAAGGACCGCAATATTCGAACTATACATCTATTGACAAGGTTGAAGTTGTTGATGAATTCACAGTGAACTTTAATTTAAAAAATGCAGATCCTGTTCTATTAACGAAGCTGGCTGGATACGGGGCAGTCATTGTACCGCCTCAGTATATACAGGAAAAAGGGGACGAGAACTTCAATAACAATCCTGTAGGAACTGGCCCTTTTAAAATGACTAGCTACAAGCGTGACCAAGAAATTGTTCTAGAAAAGAACGCTGATTACTGGAAAGAAGGACTACCAAAGCTAGACAAAGTTGTCTATAAAGTAATTCCTGAAGCATCTACAAGATTAGCAGAATTGCAAACAGGAAAAATTGACATTATGAAGCGTGTGGAGGTAGCACAGGCTGAAACAGTAAAAGGCACTGATTTCTTAGAATTAAAAGATGTCGGTACACCAACTGCCTTCTCTTTACGATTTGATGTGTCAAAAAAACCGTTTGATAACAAGCTAGTTAGACAGGCAATCAACTATGCAGTGGACAAGCAGGCAATCATTGATGAAATTCTTGGCGGGTACGGAAAACCAATCAGTACGTTCCAAAGTGAGCTTTCTTTTGGAAACAATACTGACTTAAAGCCATACCCTTATGATCCTGAAAAAGCGAAAGAGTTATTAAAAGAAGCTGGAGTGAAAGAAGGAACTGCCATTGACCTATTCATTCCTGGTAATGATGGAAACTTTAAAGAGATTTCACAGGCTGTGTCATTCTTCTTAGAAGAAGTAGGCTTGAAGGTAAATATTAATAGTGTCGATAATACGACATTAATCTCAGATTTAATTCCCAATGCTAAAGCTGGTCATATGTACCGTCAAGGCTGGGGCGGGTGGACACTTGATTTCGATAACACAGCTTATCTAATGTATTACGAAGGTGAACAATGGAATCCGTCTTACAAAAATGAAAAGGTAGAGGAGCTTCTCCGAAAACAACGTGCTTCTATCGATCAGGAAGAGCGTGAAGCAATATTCAAGGAGTTAACGGAGTTACTATACGATGAAGCAACTGAACTGAATTTATATTCGGCTGTTGATTTATATGCTGTTAACAAAAGAGTTCAAAACTTCCAGCCTCCACATGAGGATCGTATGCGACTAGAAGAGGTTTCTGTTAAATAAAAAACAGATTCTGTGTATGCAAGTCTTTGACAGAAAGAGATAGTATGAATCTCATGCTATCTCTTTCTTTTAATCTATATCATCCAAACTGTTTTAATTGAACAATAAACACGCCTTCAAGGGGGGACAAAAATGATAGCTTATGTTATTCGAAGATTGTTTCACACCATTTTAGTTATTTTCGCTATATCGTTAATTATCTTCTTCTCCATTCGGCTGACTGGGGACCCTGTTTCTGTCATGTTCCAGGCAGGGGAGCCTACAAAAGAGGCGATAGCCGAGGTGAGAGCCAATCTTGGACTAGACAAACCGCTGTATGTACAATATGGGATATTTTTGAAGGGGCTAATTACGTTTGACCTTGGGGAATCGTTCAGGAGCGGAATGCCTGTAATGGATTTGATCAAGGAACGGATTGGTGCTACGTTAGCTCTTGCTTTTGGCGGAATGGCTGTTGCAATTATTATTGCGTTCCCAATAGGTATTTTATCAGCAGTTAAACGGGGAACGGGTGTTGATTTCTTTGGGCGTATTTTCTCCTTAATTGGTATTTCCTTTCCGAATTTCTGGTTAGGTATTATGCTCATCCTTATTTTTGCCGTAAACCTGAAATGGCTGCCGTCCTCTGGCTTTGAGGGCTTCAAGCATCTCATTCTTCCTTCTATTACATTGGGTATGATATTATCGGGGATTTTGGCCAGACTAGTCCGATCCTCTATGCTCGAGGTATTAAATAAGCAATATGTGTCAACCGCAAAATCGAAAG
Organism: Bacillus sp. JJ1503; assembly: GCF_036965125.1. NCBI lineage: Bacteria > Bacillati > Bacillota > Bacilli > Caryophanales > Bacillaceae > Bacillus > Bacillus sp. JJ1503. Next base: position 22,375 of record NZ_JBALOZ010000087.1, on the reverse strand, counting down.
GAATAAGTGATCTGGCTGTAATCATAAAACATGCCTTCCGCAATGCATTATTGCCTACTGTTACATTTATTGGCCTTCAATTTGGTGCACTACTAGGAGGAACAGTTATTGTTGAACAGATTTTTTCTTGGCCAGGAATTGGCCGGTTAATTATTGATGCCATCAATCAAAGGGATTATCCGGTTATTCAAGGCGGAGTTATTTTTCTAGCAATTGTTATGGTAGTAGTCAATCTGATTATTGATTTAAGCTACACGTTTATTGATCCGAGAATAAAAATCGGGGGGAGTGGCCGTTCATGACATCCTTACAGCTCGAACAAACACCAGAGCAGCAAGTAAGCCCCAAAAAATCATTATTAAAACGGTTTTGGCGCTTTATTAAAAAAAATCCTGCCGGGTTTGCTGGAATCATCCTTGTCGTTCTAAGCTTATTGGCAGCACTCTTTGCCCAATGGATTGTTCCATTTGATCCATCAAAGGCAAGCTTGACATCCCGTCTTGCTCCGCCATCTTGGGCAGATGAAACAGGTAAGTCTGTTTATTTTCTTGGCGCAGACCAAGTTGGCCGGGACTTGTTTAGCCGCATCATTTACGGGGCGAAAATTTCATTAATGGTTGGATTTTTCGGTGTTTTAATCTCATTGGTTATTGGTACTGTCCTTGGGCTTATTTCAGGCTACTTTGGAAAATGGCTAGATGATTTTATAATGCGTGTGGCAGATATCCAACTGGCCTTTCCATTTATTCTGTTCGCCATTGTCGTTATGAGTGTGCTCGGTACAGGAATTTGGAAGATTATCATCATTCTCGGGTTAACATACTGGGTAGGTTTCGCCCGGTTAATCAGGGGAGAAGTAATTTCCTTGAAAGAACAAGAATATATTCATGCAGCTAAGGCGATTGGTGGAACTCACTTTACTATTATCTGGAAGCATATTTTGCCAAATGTGTTATCCTCGATTCTCGTACTAGGAACGATGTATATTGCAGAATTTATTTTATTGGAAGCTTCACTAACATTCTTAGGTTTGGGAGTGGACCCAACCATTCCATCTTGGGGCGGAATGCTTGCAGATAGCCGAAACTATGTCACGACTGCTTGGTGGACAGCTACTTTCCCTGGTATTGCCATTATGCTGACCGTATTGGGTTTTAACTTATTAGGAGATTGGCTCAGAGATAAATTCGATCCAAATATGAAATTGTAGGTGAGGACAAGTGAAGAATATTCTTGCGCTTTGGTCGAAAGAAGGTCTATTGCGTGATAAAAACGGCGATGGAGTTGTTGATAGTACATCGATTTATATTAACTTGCCTGATCATCTTGTCCCAGAAGGTTTAATAGACTTCTGTGGCCGGTTGGGGTTTGAAACAACATCCCTCTCCTTCCATTTCTTTGAAAAAAGTGATAAAGCTATTCAAATGGATTTTGAACACTCGGAATTATTCACAGCAATAAGGGTAGTGAATCAGCATCTTGTTGTCAGCTATAAAGATGAAATAGAGCTTTCGACCTTGCTTAAGCTTCTAGCCTCCATGGAACCTGAATTAATAACTGAGAAAAGTTCTAGAATTGAATTGAAAGATGGCAGACTTTATAGCGGGCAGACAATTATTCCGACTTTAGCTGTTAGAAAAGATTGTCATAATACTTATCCTAAAATTAATAGTTTAGCAGACTTTTGGAGCTTCTCTGGTATAGGAAAGATTAGTGAGGCGTCCCCTTCTAAAGCATTCAGCATGAATATTGACGTTGAATACTTATTGTGGACACCTGAACTTTTGCGTGAGCTTAGTCATTTAGCTGCTAGGGGAGCTATGTATTCTACCGAAATCGAGTTTCCTATTACAGGAAATGCAGATGCCGCTTTACAGTTTCAAGTGACGGAAGGTTCCAATATGATGTTAGAACTGCCGTATCCGAATACTTTACGTTTAGCAGGGAATAAAACTAACCTTCCGGCTGCCATTTATCATCTTGCACGGGCAAAACATTGGAGTGAGGGAGGGGAATTTGGATACTGGGAGCAGGAGCATAAATTATCTCAAAAAACAGAGCCCTCGCTTTTGTTTGAAATGAATTGGACAGATGAATGGGAAGCGGACAGAGCTTTTGAGGTTTTAGCAAATGAAAAAGACCTTGAAGGTGCAAATATCGAAATCTATTTATCAGAACCACTGGAAGTTCGAAAAGCCTTAGAGAAAGAGTGGCAGCTTCATTTTCCCCAAATAAAATCCATAACTATTCGCTCTGCTTTCAAAACGGGATTTCATTGGTTTATTGAGGAAGTTTTGCCGGAATTTATAGACTCAGAGATACAAGATGAAGGAATTCAAGGCATTGAAATAAAAGTTCAAAAACAAGCAGGTAAAAATGCACTTGAATTGCCTATTCGCTGGATTCAGGAATTGTATCCCCTTGACAAATATATAGAAAAGGAAATCGGCCTGAAAGCCGAGTTGGTTCAATATGCGTTAGAGGATGGCCTTGAACACACCTATGAAGTCTATCGAATTGGCAAGTCAGGTGAAAAATATTTAATGGGGTATTTGGACGTACCTGTTTCAAAGCTCCCATATGTAGACGAAAAGCATAGTGTTTATCCAAGTTCAAGCGCTGTACGAATACTGAAATCTGGGGAAGAACCAATTGAACATATTGTTCAATCCGACAGGGAACGCTTTTATCGTTTCTATATGCTCGAAGTGCTGCCTAGTCTTAGGCGTGAGGTTTCTAGTTATCGTCCAGGCCAAGGGCATAACCGCCCACTATTTGACCGTATAGAAATAGACGTATGGATGAGTGAGGAAGAAAGAAAATTATCCATTGATGAAGAACGTGTATCCTCCCTTGAAGCATTGCATGAGGATCTTTATTTTAATACACTGGACTACTTTGCCCATATGGGACTAGAGCTTGAAGGGAAGTCATTTGACGCTCCCGGCGGAGTTCACCCGTTCATGCATGTAACGTATAGAGAGAAGCCTAAGGCGCTAATTCGAGTCTATAGCTGGGAAGATAAACAAATAGAGCAATGGACAACGACATCTATTCAGTTTAATCGTGAAGGACATCTTTTTAAGGCTATCATGACAAATGGGCATGAGGAAATAACACGTCCAGTAGAAGCTTTTGAATTTCCTTCACAGCATATTCATAAGGATGTGCAAGATTGGATCAGCCATCAGCGTCAGTATCGGATTTTGTATCCCGACCATTCTTACCGTGGTCATCCAATTCCTGTTTTTGAATGTTTCCTTGATGCAGGTGAAGAGTTTTATTCTCCTTTGAAAATGTCTCTATTTAAGAAAACCATTTTTATTGAGGCTGGTCACCATGCCAACGAGGTTTCGAGTACGCCTGCTGTATTAAAATTATTAGAACGGGCCGACGGGCATTTTGATCATTTATTAAAGGATATGAACATTGTTATTCTTCCTCTTGCAAATCCTGATGGGCACGAATTAATGCTAAAACTTACGGAAGAGCACCCGGAATGGAAGCACCATGCAGCAAGATATAATGCAGTGGGCTTGGAATATTCTCTCGTTCGTTTCCATGAAACTGTATTTGGAGAGGCAAATATATATCCAGAGATTTTGCGAAGATGGGCCCCGGATATCATCATTGATGATCATGGCATCCCTTCACATGAATGGGTCCAGCCTTTTGCGGGTTATAATAGCCCGCCGCGCTTTCCTGTCTCATATTTTCTGCCAAGTGCGAAAATATACGGAATTGGAAGATTATCAAAAGGAGAATTCCGGCCAACGCATGAAGTAAATTTAGATGTGATTGCTAATCGAATTAGCCATTGGATCAAAGGTACAAAGATTGAAGAGGAAAATCAGTACTGGAAGGAACGCTTTAAAAAGTACGGCAACCAATGGCTGCCAAAAGTTTTTCCAATCGAAGAGGTTCCCGGTATTCATTTTTATCGGCAGTCGGATGTTGCCCCAAGCTATTCAACAATCGGAATTACAAGATACCCTGAGTGGATTGCAGCTGAGGTTATCTCTGAAGCTGCGGATGAAACTGTGTATGGTGAGGTTCTCGAAAGCTGTATTGAAGCACATATTTTATTTGACTTAGCCATTTTGGAGGCTCTTCAAAAGGCAGAGATTGATGTGGAACGCCATAACAAGAACGGGCTTGGATTAGAACGGAGACGCCCACTTCGACTTTCATAATGAGAGGGAGTTTTTCTATGAAAACATTATTACTCACTGGATTTGAACCGTTTTTAAAATTTTCTATTAACCCAACAATGCGTATTGTTGAAGAATTGCATGAAAAAGAGGTTGGAAATTACAAGATTCATAGCGAGGTTTTGACGGTTGACTTCAAAAACTCCGGAAAACAGCTTTTAGCCCATTTAGAGAAAATTCAGCCGGACGCAGTCATTTCTTTAGGATTAGCAGGAGGGCGCTATAAAATAACACCCGAACGTATTGCCATTAATGTGAATGATGGCGAGCCAGATAATAGCGGCAATATCCCAGTAGATGAAGTCATACAGGAGGAAGGAGCAGACGGCTACATGACAACCCTTCCTATACGGAAGATGGTCAACCGCCTGATAGAGGAAGGGCTTCCGGCAGAAGTCTCTAATACGGCTGGGACATATCTTTGTAATCATGTAATGTATCAAAGTCTGCACTTTGCGAGCCTGAATAAACGTCAAATGCCTTCCGGTTTTATTCATATACCTGCATCCCATGAGCTGGCAATCCAGCACGGAAAGATTCCAAGCTGGTCCCACGAAGATTTAAAAAAGGCCATTCTCACTTGTATTCAAGTGTTATCTGAAAATGAGTAATCTGCAAAAATATATTCCCGAAGCAATGGTAACTGGAGAGAACAGCATTCGGTTTTGCTTCGGCCAAAATATTGATAGTGAGACCTTTCAGAAGGTACGAAAGTTTTGTATGACTGTTGAACGAGATTCAGGGTCATTGATCGAAGAGGTAGTCCCAAGCTATCACGCGGTTACCGTTTATTTTAAAAAGGAAATGAAAAATCCCAACAATGATATAAAACGTCTGCTAACGAAATGGGAGCTTTGCAGTGAAGAGGAAACGGAGAATAAAATAAGAAAGCTGCATATTCCGGTATGCTATGACGATGAGTTTAGTTTAGATATAGAAAGAGTAATGAAACACACGCAATTAAGTAAGAAAGAAATTATTTCCTTACATTCTAATCAGACATATACCGTTTATATGATTTACCTGGTTTTCCATATTTAGGCGGATTGAATGAAAAATTAGCAACGCCAAGGCTGGATACACCTCGTATGAAGGTTTCAAAAGGGACAGTAGGTATAGGAAATAATCAGACGGGGATCTATCCGTTAGAATCTCCTGGTGGGTGGAATATTATCGGGAGAACACCGCTTGATCTGTTTGTGCCTGGCCGGTCGGACCCGTTTTTAATACAAGCAGGCGATCAGCTTAATTTTATACCCATTGCAATGGATGAGTTTTATGAGATCAAAAAGCGATTGGAAGCGGACCCAGAAGAGATAAAAAGTTTTGTCGCAGATTAACGGAACAGTTCATGGAAAAGATTTAGCACGGGTAAAGTTTCATGCCGAAATATTGGTTAATTATCAGGAAATGACTTAAATTTGTTTCATCATTTATTCATTAACGGCTGTCAGATAAAATTTTTTAACAATAAGGAGGTGCCGTTATGCACATAGATTTAAATGCTGATGTCGGAGAAAGTTTTGGGACTTTTAAGATTGGTGAAGACCAAGAGCTCTTCCGTCATATAACATCTGCAAATATTGCCTGTGGTTTTCACGCTGGTGATTTTAATGTCATGGAAGAGACTGTAAAAAGAGCGAAGGAGTATGGAGTTGGGATTGGTGCTCATCCAGGATATCCAGATCTTCAAGGGTTTGGGCGCAGAGCATTGCAGATGACTGCGCGTGAAATCTACAATTGTGTAGTTTACCAAATTGGCGCACTTCGTATTTTTTGTGATATTCATGGTGTTCCTCTTCAGCATGTGAAGCCTCATGGTGCCCTTTATAATGCAGCAGCGGAAAATCCTGCGGTTGCAGAGGCTGTCGCTGAAGCTGTTTACGATTCTTCGGCTGATGTGTACTTGTTCGGATTAACCAATAGTGAATTAATAAAAGCAGGTCAAAAGGTTGGCTTGAAAACGGCTTCAGAAGCATTCGCAGATCGGCTATACTCTGATGATGGGCGTTTGTGTTCAAGGCTTCTGCCAAATGCAGTGCTGAAATCGTTCGATGACATCTTCGAGCAAGTAAAGGAAATCATATTTAACGAGCGGGTAAAAACCCAATCAGGCCAATGGCTGCCTATGAAAGCGAATACGATTTGCCTTCATGGCGATGGAGATCATGTTGCGCATCATACCATGCTTATTCGAAAAGCCTTAGAAAAAGCTGGAGTCCTTGTTGAAGCGATAGGGAAAAAGATATGATTCCACTATTTAAAGTGAAGAAAGCAGGGGTTTATGGTTCCATTCAAGATAAGGGCCGAACTGGTTACCAGCGTTTCGGTGTGCCTGTTTCTGGGGCGATGGATTTCCATGCTTATCATATGGGAAACTATATTCTGGGTAATCATGAAAATGCTCCAGCACTCGAGGTTTTTTTAGGCGGAATGGAATTGGAGGTATTGTCTGATCATAGAGTAGTGATTACCGGTGCAGATTTAGGGGCCATGCTTGACGGTATGTCAGCACCTCTCTGGAAATCCTTTAATGTATATAAAGGGCAGATTCTGAAGCTGACAAAACCGATCAGTGGAACAATCGCTTATCTCATTCCAGAAGGCGGACTTTATGCTGAAGAACTATTGGGCAGTGCATCGGCATATCCAAAAGGTCAGCTAGGCTCACAGCTAAAAAAGGAAATGATTGTATATGCCAAGGTGGTAAAAAGCAGAAAGTTCAATAGAGGTCTCCGGACAAGATATATTCCCGCTTATTCTGAAGAACTGACTGTAAAAGTTTGGCCGAGCCCGCATCTAGATCGATTCAGTCTGGAAACCTTAAATGATTTTTTTCAGTCAGCATACCAAATGAAGGGCGGGGATAGGATGGGGTATCTCCTTGAAGGTCCTTCACTTACATTTATAAATGGAAGTGACATTCTTTCTGAAGCTACACAATTTGGCACCATTCAAGTCCCTAATAACGGTCAGCCGATCATATTAATGGCAGACGCCCAAACTATTGGCGGCTATTCAACCATTGGAAAAATAGTAAAAGAAGACCTCTGGAAAATTGCCCAGCTTCGTAGAGGCTGTAAGATTAAATTTAAAATGCTGGAATAGTTGGCTGTGCACTGTCAACGCCAGAATTTAGTTTTGCAGCATAAGAAGGAAATTGAAATTGTAGGAAGATAACTTAAAAGGGGAATTTTAAAGGATGAGGTTGGAGAATATACCCATCTATCAGTGAAAGAAGTGAAATATATTACTCAGGAGTGTTGATTACCGTTGAGAACTTTAATTATTAAGTAGCGATCTGAAATGGCTTTAATTTTCGATAAAAGAGAAAAAACCAAGGGTTAGTCTGCAAAATGTCGATAATTAACACTCACGACAAAATATATTAGAACGAAGGGGGGCTTTTGCCGGGCAATTAAAATATTTTGTGGATGCATGAATTCATTTTTATAGTGCCGAGATTAAAGGAATGAACATTGAAATTGTATTCCCGCTTATCCGTGATGAAATAAGGGGGACAAGGGGCATGTCAGAGGGTCGAGAGATGCGGGGGAAGGGTGTTAATCAAACGATTGATTGAACAAGTGCAAATGCTTGCTGCACAAGGGTTAGGGGCAATTTAATTAAACGTTTGATTGATATGTGTTCGCATTGGGCTCCAATTTCTAAATGATTCAAGGAGCAAGTCATTAATCAAACGATTGATTGAACAGGCGCAAACGGTTGCCGCACAAGGGCTAGAGGTAGTTTAATTAAACGTTTGATTGAATTAAATGTCCATATTTAACTGAACCTCAATATTAAAAGTTTATCTAAAATTGATGAAGAGCCATTTCGTTCCTTTCCCCTTCTATGTCGAAAAAAGTTGTATTTAAAAGACAATAAAGCAAGGATTTTTAGTAGAGTGCAAAAGGCAAATGATCACGGTAAAAATATACCGTAATCAACGAAAAGCATTTTGGAGTACACAACTGATGGAAGCCAATTCCATAAGTCTCCCAAATTTACAGGGATTCATAAAAAAGTAGAAACAAAGCCCCGAAAGCCTCCCAATTTTTATAATCGCCACAGAAAACTGTAAACAAAAGCGGGTAAGCCTCCCAAATTTACAGAAATCCATAAAAAACCGGAAACAATTCGTTGAATTCTGAATGTTCATGTTTTATACTGTAACCTAACTAATGATCATTAGGTGATGAAAATGACGAAAAACAAAATTAAGGATGCAGCTCTAACACTTTTTTCAGTAAATAGCTATGAAGAAACAACCCTAGCTAAGATTGCGGAAATGGTAGGGATTAAAACTCCTTCCATTTATGCGTTTTATAGCAATAAGGAAGATTTATTTTTAACTGTGCTTCATGAAGTATTTAGCCATCACTTTCAATATATTCAGGACATCTCGAACAGCATATCCAATGATACTGCAGAGAGGAAATTATTTACCATTCTACAAGAAATGCATTATTACCATCTGAAGGAAGAGGAGAAAACAAACTTTTATAGGCGATATATGCTTTTTCCGCCAAAAGGATTAGAGAGTAGGGTTCAGGAGGAATTTTTAAAATCTGATCGTTATTTAGCATACTTATTGAATAAGATATTTACTTCCGCTATTCAAAAGGATGAGGTAAGAGACATTGAGGTTCAAAGTTTAACAGCTAGTTTTTTATGTTTAATGGATGGCTTATTTACGCAATTATTTTATTACCCAAAGGATATTGAGGCACTTGAGTGGCGGCTTAAAACAAACTGGAAAATCTATTGGGAAGGCATATCTAAATAATCAACGGGGGATGGAAATGAGACTTTTAGGAATTGAAGAAATTGAAAATATTGCGATTGGCGCTGCTGTATTGGGTACTGGCGGGGGCGGTGATCCGTACATAGGGAAAATGATGGCCATCGAAGCCATAAAGAAATACGGAAAAGTTAGAATGATTACAGTTGATGAATTAAAAGATGATGATTTAGTTGTTCCTGTTTCCTCTATTGGTGCGCCGACTGTAGGTGTTGAAAAAATTGCTTCAGAAGAGGAGCTAACAGCCTCTCTGGAGATGCTTGAAAAGGTGCTGGGAAAAAAAGCAACAGCCATCATGCCTATTGAAGTTGGCGGAATTAACTCACTTATTCCTGTAGCAGCTGCTGCGAAAAAGGGAATTCCTGTCCTAGACGCTGATGCGATGGGGAGAGCTTTTCCAGAGGCACAGATGGTGACATTTCACCTTGATGGACTTTCTCCTGGTGCGGTTACGATGGCGGATGACAAAGGCAACACACTTCTTATGTACCCAATCAACGGTGAATGGTCAGAGCGATTGGCACGTGCGGCTACCATTCAAATGGGCGGACAAGCTAAAATGTGTGATTATGCATTAGAAGGAAAAAATGTAAAGCAAAGTGCCATACCCGATACATTAACCCTGGCTGAAGATATAGGGAAAATTATTCGTCATTCAAAGGTTAAAGGATTAAATCCAGTCAAAGAAATGCTTAAGAAACTTGAAGGCTTTGAATTGTTCCAAGGAAAAGCGGTTGATATCCGCCGCCGTATTCAGGAGGGATTTACTAAGGGGGAGGCTTTAATTGAAGGTATAAATAAAAATAAAGATCAGCTTGTCAAACTCTTCTTTCAAAATGAGCATTTATTGGCAGTTGATGCATCGAAAGACAAACCACTTGCCATTACTCCTGATTTAATTGCTGTGTTAGATTTAGAAACCGGCGTTCCGATCACAACAGAGGGTTTAAAATATGGGGCAAGGGTCATTATTATCGCATTCCCATGTCATGAGAAGTGGCGTACAAAAAAAGGAATTGAAACGGCCGGGCCACATTATTTCGGTTATCCATATGAATATGAGCCGGTAGAGCAGCTAGAACGGAAAAGAAAGGACTGGGAATAATGAATTATCGTGTTGGAATCGATGTCGGAGGTACACACACAGATTCCGTTCTTCTGAATGAAAACTTAGAGTGTATTTGCCAAGTAAAGGTCGCTACAACAACAGATATTAGTACGGGGATCAATCATTCTGTAAGAGAGCTTCTTAGTAAAAGTAAGGTAGATCCTCAAAGGATTAAATATGTGATGCTGGGCACGACACATTGTACAAATGCAATTGTGGAGCGTAAAAAGCTTACTAAGGTTGGTGTCATAAGGCTAGGCGCACCGGCAACAACTGCCATTCCTCCTTTAGCTGGTTGGCCGGATGACATAATCGAAAAAATTGGAATGAATACAAGAATTGCATCTGGAGGATATGAATATGACGGCAGAACAATTGCAGAGATTAACGAGCATGAAATAAGAGAAATTTGCCAAGAGTTCAAAGGAAAGACACACTCTATCGCTATTGTTGGTGTGTTCTCCCCTGTAAATCAGCTTCAAGAAAAAAGAGTCGCAGAAATTGTGAGAGAAGAATTAGGTGAGGATCTATACATTTCTTTATCAAATGAAATTGGAAGTGTAGGGTTGCTAGAAAGGGAAAATGCAACCATATTAAATGCAGCCTTAAAAGAAATCATCAAAGAGGTTGCAGAAGGTTTTCAACAAACACTTGAAAAAGAAGGAATCGATGCAAAGATTTACTTTGGCCAAAACGACGGAACATTAATGACTTGTGAATATGCACTTGAGTATCCAATCCTAACTATTGCAAGCGGCCCAACGAATTCGATAAGAGGTGCAGCACATTTGACAGGTTTGGACCATGCTTTGGTTGTTGATATAGGAGGAACAACTACTGATATTGGGGTACTTGTCAACGGCTTCCCAAGAGAGTCGTCATTGGCTGTCGATATTGGCGGGATTCGTACAAACTTCCGTATGCCAGATCTCTTATCTATGGGCCTAGGCGGGGGAACCATTGTTTATAACAAGGATGGGGAAGTAGCCATTGGACCAGAAAGTGTAGGTTACTTATTATCTGAAAAGGGCATAGTCTTTGGAGGAGATACACTAACCACAACAGATATTGCCGTCAAAATGGGGAAGTTTAAACTCGATCAGGCACAAACGGAAAATATAGATCCCGATTTAGCCGAGAAAGCTGATCAATTGATTTCTAGAATGCTAGAAGATGCAATCGATCGAATGAAAACGAGCAGAAACGATGTTCCGGTCATTCTAGTTGGAGGCGGGAGTATTCTTGTATCTTCAAAGCTCAAGGGTGTATCAAAGGTGTATATGCCAGAAAACTTTGCTGCTGCAAATGCAATAGGTGCAGCTCTAGGTGAGGTTAGCGGAGAAACCGACAAAATTTATACACTAGAATCAAACACATATGATGAAATCATTGAGGATGCAAAAAATCATGCGATTAACTCAGCGATAACAGCAGGGGCATCCCCTTCTACAGTGAAAATAGTAAGTATAGAGGATATCCCTCTCGCTTATCTTCCAGGTAATTCCATCCACGTAAAAGTAAAGGCGGCCGGTCTACTAAAAGAATAGGGGACCTTTAAAAGGAAATTTAAGAACCCTCCTTTTTAAAAAAGTCCTTGCAATCTGTGTGAGGACTTTTTTAATAGTCAAAAAATAACAGGTAATGTTATTGACACAAACGAAATTGGTGCTAAAATATTCAGTATATTTAATATATTTACTCAAAATTAAGTATACTGAATTATTACCAATGGAGGGTTAGTAAAGTGGAGGAAGTTTTTGAGAAAATCAAGAAGCTAAGGACGAGCCGTAATTGGACACTAAAGGAATTAAGTCAAAAGACAGAGCTCTCAAGCGCATTTTTATCCATGATAGAACGCGGTTCTTCATCCTTAACGATCACCTCACTAAAAAAAATCGCCGATGCCTTTGAAGTAGACATATCATACTTTTTCCAAAAGCCTTTAATCAACAAAACCTATCATGTTGAAGAATCAGAGCAAATATCTTTCCAAATTCAAAATTCCCAAACTACTTACATTCGTTTAAACGGAAATTTCCCGAACAGACTTTTTGAACCATTAATCGTTGTCTTAAAACCAAACCAGCAAAAGGATGAAAACTTTGTCCATAAAGGGGAAGAATTTTATTACATATTAAAGGGTGAAGTAAGTTTTATAGTCGATCATGACAAATTTACTGTTAAGGCCAATGAATCTATCCATTTTCCTTCTAACATACCGCATGATTATGAAAACCCGCTACAAGAGGAATCTGTCATGCTATGCGTACTAACACCCTCCATCTTTTAGAGAAAGTGGATCATTTCAAGAGAAAAAATTATTAAGGGGAGAGAATGGATGAGAGTTTCAACTGATGTTGGCGGAACATTTACAGATTTAGTATATGTATCAAATGAAGGAGAAATTGGATTTTCTAAGAGTAATACGACTCCTCCAAACTTTGAGGAAGGTGTCCTAAATGTTCTTGCGAAAAGCCAAATATCCCTAACTGAGATAGAGACATTTATTCATGGGACTACCGTTATTATTAATGCATTAACGGAAAGAAAAGGAGTTAAAACAGCCCTAATTACGACAAAAGGTTTCCGGGATGTTTTAGAAATCGGCCGTGGAAACAGGCCAGACTTATTTAACGTCCGCTATCAAAAGCCAAAACCAATTGTCCCTCGTTTTTTAAGAAGAGAGGTAGAGGAAAGGCTTAATTATAAAGGAGAAGTCATAATCCCGTTAGATAAGGACGAGATTATGAGGATAATAGATGATTTCAAAAGGGAACAGGTCGAAGCGATTGCCATTGTCTTCCTTCATTCATATAAAAATCCTTCACATGAAGTAGAAGCAGCAAAGATTATTCAGGAGTTATGGCCAGAGGTTTCTATTACGACTTCCCATGAGATGACAAAGGAATGGCGGGAATACGAGCGGACGAATACGGCTGCAATGAATTCCTATGTAAAGCCGATTGCCTCTAATTATATTAATCAATTAGAACAGAAATTAATGAAACAAAATGTGAAAGCACAAAAATATATTATGCAATCGAATGGCGGCACAACAACCTTTGGGCTGGCGAAAGAGGCCCCGATCAATATGGTAGAATCTGGTCCGGTTGCAGGTGTGTTCGGTTCAGCTATTTTAGGCGAGTATCTTGGTGAAAAGAATTTAATTGCTTTTGATGTTGGCGGAACTACGGCAAAGTGCTCCTTGATAGAAAACGGCAATGTAAAAATTACGACTGATTATCAGATTGAGAGAACAGAGAAATGGGCGGGCTATCCTTTAAAGGTTCCGGTCGTAGATATAGTAGAAATTGGGAATGGTGGCGGCTCTATTGCCTGGATCGATTCAGTAGGCTCTTTACGTGTCGGTCCTCAATCAGCGGGGGCTGTCCCAGGTCCGGTTGCCTATGGTAAAGGAGGAGAAGAACCGACCATTACAGATGCAAACCTATTAACGGGGAGACTATCAGCTGATCGATTTGAGCATGCAGTTGATTTACAGAAAGTTAAGGATGTCATGACTGATAAGGTGGCAAAGCCTTTTGGCATAAAGGTTGAGGATGCAGCTTTAGGAATTATTCGTCTAGCTAATTCCAATATGCTAAATGCACTGAAGCTTATTTCAGTAAGAAAAGGCTTTGATCCTCGGGATTTTACAATGGTTGCATTTGGCGGCGGGGGACCATTACACGGCACCTACTTAGCAGCAGAATTAGGGATTAAAAAGGTGATTGTTCCAGTGGCTTCAGCTGTTTTCTCTGCATGGGGCATGTTGATGACAGATTTACGGTCTGACATTATTCAAACCTATATTAAACGATTAAAAAATGCAGATATAAACGAGATAAATGAGATGTGGCACGTATTAGAGCAGAAGAGTATGGAGCGGTATATAGATGAGGGAGTAAAGAGAGAGGATATTCTTTTCATGAGATATGCCGATCTTCGTTATGTTGGTCAGGAGCACACAGTAAAGGTGCCAATGCCAAATGGGCAGTGGGACCAAGATACAACTCAGCAAATTATTGAGTCCTTCCATTATTATCATAAAAAGGCTTATACCTTTAATTTAGAAGAGGCAGAGGTAGAAATTGTAAACTTGCATTTAACAACAGTAGGAAAGGTTAATCGACCTGAACTAAAGAAGCTGGAATCATCGAATGATCAAGAGGCTGTCGTAGAATATAGCAGAAATGTTTATTTTGAAGAGGACGGCTGGCTAATGACAAATGTATTTGACAGAAGTCAGTTGAGACCGATGATGATGATACAAGGACCAGCTGTTGTTGAAGATAATATGTCATCTGTTGTTGTATATCCGACTCAAACGTTAGAGGTCGACCTGTATGGAAATCTAGTTATTTATACTGGAGGGAAGTAAGTTGGCGCAGAAAACAATTGATCCGTTCACATTGGAAATTGTAAAGGATTCCCTAACCTCAATTGGAGAAGAAATGTTTTTTACATTAGGACGAACTTCAATGAGCCCAATTATTTATGAGGTGTTGGATTATGCAACAGGTATAACAGATGCTAAAGGTTTTTTATTAACGCAAGGTAATGGGGTTGCTGGATTTATTGGAATGATTAGTTCGATGGTAAAAGAAACAGTAAAGAAATATGGTGATGATTTAAAGCCAGGAGATATTGTGATCATAAATGATTCTTATAATGGCGGAGGTTCTCATCTTTCTGATGTCGGATTAGTAATGCCTATTTTCTATAATGATGAATTAGTTGCTTTTTCAGCCAATAAAGCTCATTGGACAGAAATTGGGGGAAAGGACCCGGGGTCGTTTTCGAATGATGCAACTGAAATTTATCAGGAAGGACTTCAGTTTCCTTGTATTAAATTATTTGATGAAGGGAAAATCAATCAGGCCCTTGTCGAAATGATTCGAGCAAACGTAAGGTATCCGGATTTATCCATAAGTGATATGTGGGCACAAATCGCATCTTTAAGAATTGGTGAAAAACGATACCAAGAATTATGTGATAAATACGGTGTTAATACCGTTCAGCATACGGCAGATTTCCTTCTGGACCAAGGGGAGATGGCAGCAAAAAGTTTAATCAAGCTTCTGCCTAATGGAGAGTACTTTGCAGGAGATTTTATCGATACAGATGGGCTTGGAAATGGACCGTTTAAGGTACAAGTAAAGGTCACTATTATGGATGAACGCTTTATTTGTGATTTTAGAGGAAGTCATCCTCAAGTGCCTGGACCTGTTAATTGCTCCTATACGACTCTCGTTTCAGATGTTCGGACTGTGTTTTTGTCCATTATTAACGATGAGCATCAGATTAATGATGGGGTTTTCCGACCACTTGAAATCATTACAGATCCCGGTTCAATTTTTTCGTGTGAGCGGCCAGCGCCAATGTCTGTTTATTGGGAAAGTGGAGCAATGGGTGGTGACCTCGTTTGGAAGGCTTTAGCAAGTGTTCTTCCAACAAAGCTGGGTGCTGGGCATTTCCTATCTGTATGTTCCGTAACCTTATCTGGAAAACATCCCGATACAAAAGAGCCATTTTTAATTGTAGAGCCTTCAGTTGGAGGCTGGGGTGCAAATAACGAGGAAGATGGCGTAAGAGCCCAGTTCTGTATTGGTGATGGAGAAACGTATAACGTACCGGTTGAAATTGCTGAATCAAGATATGGAATCATGGTCGATGAGTACTCTCTAAATACGGATGGTGCTGGTGCAGGGCAATTTATTGGAGGTTCAGGAGTTATTCGTTCCTATAGAGCTTTAACTGATCATCAAGCTGTTTCTGTAACGTACGGACGTAATAAATTTGCACCATGGGGTTTGCGTGGTGGGAAAGATGGATCAACTAATCACTTTTATATAGAAAAAAGTAACGGAGAAGTCGATGGACCATTTGGTGTGTATGCTCGCTATCCTTTAAATAAAGGAGATGTCGTTAAGCTTGTAACAGGGACTGGCGGAGGGTATGGAAACCCATTTGATAGAGACGCCCAGCTCGTAGCTGAAGATGTAAAAAATGCATACATTTCAGTTGAACAAGCTGAGGAGATCTTTGGAGTTTTAATTGAAAAGGATACTTTTAAAATTAAAGGATTAACTAAGTGTAGACTAGACGGTTAGGAATAGGTTCGGTGCAATTGAAATAAAAAAGATAACTAGGAGGTTCCCTTTTGAGGACTTTAACACAGCAAGAAGCAGAGGACATTTTATATGGTGCATGTATATATGGTACTGGGGGTGGAGGTGATCTAAAGGAAGGTTTAAGGATCATCAGCGAGATCTACTCGAATGGGAAGCAAGTTCGAATGGTTTCCTTAGAAGATGTTGAAAAGGATTGGCTAATTGCTTCGCCCTATTATGTTGGTTCGGTTGCCTCCCCTAAAAAGGAAGTAGTGGAGAAACTAGAAAATCTTCTAAAATCGAAGGAAAATGTATCTGTTTTAGCTGCGAAGTCATTGCAGAAAGCATTAGGAAAAAAGCTAGATGCTGTCATTCCTACAGAACTTGGTGCAAATATCGCTTGGGCTATGGAAACAGCTGCTTCTCTTAATATCCCGTTAGTAGATGCAGATCCTGCCGGAAGGGCTGTCCCAGATATTGCTCATACAACATTTAATATTTTCGATATACCCATTGCCCCGTTCGCTCTTGCCAATAAGTATGGGGACGTTTTGATTGTGCAGTCGGTTGCTAATCATGATCGTGCAGAGGATATAGCTAGGAACTTTGCCATTTCTTCAGGCAATATTGCCGGAATGTGCGACCATCCTATATTAGGTGAAAGGTTAATGAGTACAGTTATTCGTGACACTCTTACTAATTCTGAGCGTGTCGGAAAGGCTAGGAGACTAGCAAATGAGCAAGGTCTATCTCCTATCAATCCGATATGTGAAGCTGGTCAAGGAAGGATTTTAATAAAGGGGACCGTAACGTCTTCGAACTGGAAAGATGTAATTGGATTTATAGAAGGAAATATCACGATTTCCTCTCTTGATGGGAAAGATTATTTATCACTATGGTTTAGAAATGAACATATGGTTGCTAGGAATGGTGATGGGATCGTCTCTATTATTCCAGAATTAATAACAGTTGTTGATTTGAACGATGGGCACCCGATATTAAATCCAAACTGTAAAGAAGGAATGGAAGTGGCCGTTATTACTTACCCTGCACCGCAAGCATGGGAAACTGAAAAGGGATTAGCTATTTTCGGTCCGGAATACATTGGAGAGAATAGAGAATTATATTCTCAGCTTAAGAGTTTAGCAGATTTTTCACATACGAAGCAGGCTTAAACTCAACATGATTTTTGGATAAATAACAATAGTAGGAGGTAGGAGGAAATGAAAAGAACTAAATGGTTTTGGTTCATGACTGTCTTGAGCTTGCTTGTTGTATTAGCTGCATGCAGTAATAATACAGCCACAAATGATGGCAATAGTTCGGACGGCAAAGAGTCAGAGGGTGCACCAAAAGGCGGCGTGGCGGTGTTTGGAGCTCATGATGAAATTATGACATTTTGGGATCCAAGTGATAGCTATTCGAATGAAATTGTTGCCATGAACAATATGTATGAAACCTTATTGAGGTATGATGCAAATTCTGAAACATTCACAAATGTACTAGCTGAAGGGTATGAAGTATCTGAAGATGGACTTACTTGGACTTTTACATTAAAACAAGGGGTAAAGTTCCATACAGGAAACGAAATGACAGCTGAAGCTGCTAAAGCCGCTATTGAAAGAACGATGGAAAGAGGAAAGGGAGCGGCATTCATCTGGGATCCTGTACAGGAAATTCATGCAAAGGATGCTTATACGTTAGAATTTGTTTTATCCTATCCGGCAGCTTTAGACACCATTGTTTCATCAGGCTACGCTTCTTTCATTTTTGATGCAAAGGCAGCTGAAGAAAATGGAGGCGAACAATGGTTTAATGAAGGGAATTCTGCAGGTACAGGACCTTATAAGCCAGAAAAATGGGAGCGGGGAAGCCAATTAATCCTGACTTCAAATAACGAATATTGGGGTGAATGGAAGCCAAATCAATTTCAGAAAGTGGTCTTCAAATCAATCCCTGAAGCAAATACTCGACTGCAAATGGCAAAAGGAGGCGAACTGCATTTCGTTCAGCAGCTGCCAAATGAACTCGTAAAATCTTTAAGTGGGGATAATACGGTTTCAATTCAAGAAACAGAAAGCTTCCAGCAATTAATTTCATTATTCAATACGGAAAAAGAGCCTTTAAATAATCCAAAGGTTCGTCAGGCTATTTCCTATGCGATTCCATATGAAAGCATTGTTAAGGATATTTTAGGCAATACAGCTACTCAATCCTTTGGATCAATCCCAAAAGGCTTATGGGGACATAGTGAGGATTTAAAGCAATATGAATACAACATCGAAAAAGCAAAGGAATTGTTAAAGGAAGCCGGAGTAGACGGTGGGAAACTAACGCTTACTTACCTCTCCGCTGATGAAGATGAGCGGCAAATAGCCGAATTAATGAAGATTGAATTTGCTAAGATTGGTTTTGATTTAGAGCTAAAAGGCATGCTTTGGGAAGCTCAATGGGACCTTGCTAAATCACCAAATCCTGAGGAGCGTCAAGATATATTATTTATGTACTGGTGGCCGGACTACGCAGATCCGTATTCATTTATGAAGAATTTATATGGATCAGAGGATGAAATCGTGTTTAATTTAGCTTACTTTAAAAATGTAAGCTATGACAAATTGGTAGATGAAGCACAAAAGATTGCAGGTGTTGATAGAGAGAAAGCAATTGATTTGTATAAACAGGCACAGGATATTTTAGTGGAAGAATCACCAGGACTATCACTTTACGACAAAAAATATGTGCGTATTATTAACAATAGCCTCGGGGGATATGTAGATAATCCAGCATATCCAAACGTAGTATTTTTCTATGACACATTCAAACAATAGGTGATCCCTTATGATTCGTTTTTTTCTCCGTAGATTGTTACTTGGTATTTTTGTATTATTTGGTGTTTCATTGATCACCTTTATTATTGCTAGAGTTATTCCTTCTGAACCAGCAGCCCGTTGGATTGGACCGAAGGCAACTGCTGAACAAATTGCAGCAGCCAAGGTTGAATTGGGGTTGGACCAACCCCTTTATATTCAATATTTAACTTATATGAAAGGGTTATTTTCAGGTGATTGGGGAGTATCTATTACTTCCCATCAATCTGTTTTAAAAGAACTTTTAACCTTTCTTCCGTCAAGCTTAGAAATTATTTTTGGCGGCATGTTAATCGCGATAATCATTGGGATTCCATTAGGAGTTTTGACGGCAATTAAAAAGGAAACATGGTTAGATCATCTTGCGAGAGGAATAAGCATTGGCGGTGTGTCCATTCCAACCTTTTGGTTAGCGATGATCCTGCAGCTGATTTTCTATCAAACATTAGGATGGTTTCCGTTAGGTGAAAGGGTATCAACGGATGTTGCATTACTTTATCCAATCGAAACGATAACGGGATCCAATTTGTTAGATTCCTTATTGCAAGGGAATTGGATTTACTTCAAGGATGCACTTATGCATTTAATATTGCCAATGCTAACAATGGCGGCATTTCCTTTAGGGGTGGTCACAAGGATGACACGATCCTCCATGCTTGAGGTAATCGGTGAGGAATACATGCGCGTTACTAAAGCCTATGGTTTTTCAAATATAACTAGAACGTTTAAATATGCCTTGAAAAATGCTATGGGTCCAACGGTTACATCGCTCGGTCTTACATTTGCCTATGCATTGACAACTACTTTTCTCATTGAATCTGTTTTTACATGGCCAGGGTTAGGATTGTATACTTCTAAAGCTATTCTTTCATCAGATTATCCAGTCATAATGGGTATAACAATTTTTGTTACAGGAGCGTATCTCTTTGTAAACTTCCTAGTTGATATGGTCTTAGCCATACTAGACCCACGAATTAAGTTAAATGCGGAATAGGAGGAAAACAATATGCTTAAAGTGAATCCAAATGTTTCTCCTCCTTCCTCGGAGAAAGCATTAATGAAGAAAAGTTCAAATAAAAGTGCATTTTTGAGTGAAATTCGGTATTTCTTTAAAATGAATAAGCTGGCAGGAGTAGGCTTTTTTATCATTTTATTTTTGGTGGCTATCGCTGTTCTGGCGCCAGTCATTGTTCCTTACCCAGGCGATATTGCCTCTGAATCACATTTAGAGAAGAAGTTTTTGCCTCCGAGTTCGGAGCATTTATTCGGAACGGATGAACTTGGAAGAGATTTATTTAGCAGAGTGCTATACGGTGCAAGAATCTCTTTCCAAATTGGCTTAATTGCGATTGGGTTAGCTGTAGCAATTGGTCTTCCTTTAGGCTTAATTGCGGGCTATTTTGGAAAATGGATTGATGAGACCATTATGCGGATTTGTGATATTTTCTTAAGCTTTCCACCCCTATTGTTATCCATTGCCATTGCAGCATTATTAGGTCCCTCCATTACAAATATGATGATTGCCATCGCTATTTCCTGGTGGCCGTGGTATACGAGATTAATACGCGGACAAGTCATTTCGTTACGTGAACGTGGATTCGTTGAGGCTGCAAAAGCGATGGGGGTTCCATCTTGGACAGTCATCATAAGGCATATCCTGCCAAACAGTTTAGCCCCGATCATCGTCCAAATATCAATGGACTTTGGCTCGATTATTCTGACAGCTGCATCTTTAAGCTTTCTTGGGCTAGGTGCACAGCCTCCCCAGCCAGAATGGGGACTTCTCATTAATATAGGGAAGAATTTCTTTTTGACAAATTGGTGGTATGTCACATTCCCAGGTTTATTTATATTTATTACTGTTATGGCCTTTAATTTATTTGGAGATGGATTGAGAGATTATCTAGATCCGAAAACCCGTGATCAATAGGAGGGAAAAGAAGTGGATGTTCTTTTAGAAATGAAGAATGTAAAGGTAGAAATTGAAACTCGCTCCGGAACATTTACCGCTTTGGATCTAGAACAGCTCTCGATTAATCGTGGCGAAACAATAGCCTTAGTAGGTGAAACGGGTTCAGGAAAATCTATGACAGCATCTGCAATCATGAATTTGTTTCCTACTAAAAAGGCTAGTATTAAAAGCGGGTCTATCCTTTTTGAAGGGGTTGATTTAGTAAGCATTCCTGAAAAAAAGATGGAGGGATTTAGAGGAAAATCAATGACAATGATTTTTCAAGACCCGATGACATCATTGAATCCAGTCTTTCCGATTGGAGAACCTATGATAAATATGATTCGAAAGCATTTATCACTTTCAAAAAAAGATGCAAAGGAGAAAGCGATAGAATCTTTATCCTTTGTCGGGCTCCCGGATCCAAAGGGGACTTTAAAAAGATACCCCCATGAACTAAGTGGCGGGCAGCGTCAGAGAGTCATGATTGCGATGGCAATGGCGTGTAATCCTAAGCTATTAATTGCTGATGAACCGACGACTGCCCTAGATGTGACTATTCAATCGCAAATTCTTTATATAATTAATAGAATGAAAGAAACACATGGTACGTCCATTCTTTTTATTACCCATAATCTCAGTGTCGTTTCAAAAATTGCCGACCGAATTGTCATTATGTACGGTGGTCATATCGTTGAAACAGGGCGGACGAAGGAAGTGTTTCAAAATCCGAAGCATCCTTATACAACGATGTTAATGGATGCAATTCCAAAGCTAAAAGAAACGCGTGAGAAACTGCCTGTTATTGATGGAATGATTGACCGATCACTTACAAGCTGTCCTTTTTTCAACCGTTGCCCTAGTGCAAGACCAGAATGTAATACTAAAGGGATGCCAAATTTAACGGGTGTAAATGAGACTCACAAAGTGGCCTGTAATTATCCGAATGGGGGAGGTTCTGTTCATGACTGATTTACTGGAAGTCGTAAATTTAAAAAAATACTTTCCCGTTAGAACAGGTTTGTTTCGAAAAAAGAGCTTTTTGCATGCAGTTGATGATGTTTCTTTTTCGATTAAAGAAGGGGAATGCTTTGGCCTTGTGGGGGAGTCAGGCTGCGGCAAAAGCACAATTTCGCGAACTATTTTGCGTTCTCTAGCTCCTACAGATGGATCTGTTATTTTTGGTAATAAAGATCTATTCACATTAAATAAATTAGAAGATAAAAAAAGCCGTAAAGAAATCCAAATGGTATTTCAAGACCCATATTGGTCAGTTAATCCGAAAATGACGATTGGCTCCATTATTGAAGAACCAATGAAA
>NZ_JBALOZ010000086.1:73041-87826 GCF_036965125.1 Bacillus sp. JJ1503 | reverse complement strand
TGTGCTTGTCGGGGGTGACCACAAAGGAAAGCTACTGCGAATATTCGTCGCAGGAACAATTGTCCTTTAATTGTTCCGAAGGAGCTTCCGCTTTTCTTATTGTATGCCTATTTTATTCATCCGCCAATGGAAAGCTGGCGATTCTTTCATATTTTGGTGATTTGTCTAAATGTGTTTGGTATAAAACAACTTCATTAGCTGTAAAGGATAGAGGTGAATCATTATATGGATTGTGTTCATTCAACAGGCTTGTATGAAAAGGGGAATCCCCTGTCCATTTTCTAGCCAGTGTAATATGCGGCTTAAATGGTCTTGTCTCCAATTCAAAGCCGGCTCCAGCACATGCTGAAAAAACGATATCCCGAATGGTATTCAGCCTCTCTTCCTTATATGTATCTGCCCAAAAAATTCTTGGTGAATCCTCTCTGCCAAATACACCTAGTTTATTTATTTGAAGAGTAAGAGCCTTTTGGTCTTCTAATCCCTTTTCAATTAGAACTTGTGAGGCTTGAAGCATTTCTTTTTCAGCCGACCCGAGAAACGCCAAAGTGATATGAAGATCCTCATGGTGTACCCACCGTTGAAATGGAAGATTCCTCTTTAATATCGAACATTCTTCCTTTATCTTTAGCTTTGTTGTACTTGGCAAACTGACAGCATAGAAAAAATGTGCCTGACTTCCCATTCTTATCCCTCCATTAATCAATTTCACCTTGGCGAAATTGCGCCCAGATTTTGTCGAGCTTGCTCGATAATTTCCTTTTAAAAAATCTGAGGCATCCGCCGGAGTTTGAACTCCCACTTATAGAAGAGGAAAACTTCTGCCGAATGAAGTTAAAAAAGAACCAGCATCTCATATACTGGTTCTTTCCTATTTTAAAGACTGCCACATTCCTTTTCAATGGCTTGATTAAATAGCTCTTGAATATGTTTAGTTAATGCACCCGGTGCACCATTACCTACTTTCTCTCCATCAATTTCAATAATTGGGGTGACCTCAACCGTTGTTCCTGAGATAAATGCTTCATCAGCCTTTTTCAGTTCTTCCAATGTGAAAGCTCTTACCTCAACAGGAATATCGTTGCTCCGGCAAACTTCTATAACCTTTTGTCTCGTGATCCCATTTAGAATAAGGTTATTGGCTGGATGGGTAATCACCTTTCCATCCTTAATGATGGAAACATTCGATGAGCTTCCTTCTGTTACGGTGTCCCCGCGGTGCTGGATAGCCTCAAAACAGCCTGCTTCTACAGCCTTTTGCTTTGCCATTATATTACCTAGAAGATTAAGACTTTTAATGTCACAGAGTAGCCAGCGAATGTCCTCTACCAAAATCGTTTTCACACCTGTTTTCATGTTTTCAACCGGTCTATCGACTGCTTTCGTATTTGCTACAAATGTTTGGTGAATATCAGAACTTGGAAAAGCATGACTTCTTGGAGAGATTCCTCTAGTAACCTGCATATAGATCGTACCCATTGTAAGTTGATTCTTTTCAATCAATTCAGAGAGCATATTCCTTAATTCCTCTACGGAATCGGCTATCTTCATGTTAATCTTTTTTCCGCTTTCAATCAGACGCTCTAGATGCTCTTTGGCTGTAAACATCTTCCCGTTGTAGACCCGAATGACTTCGTAAACTCCATCGCCAAATTGATACCCGCGATCCTCGATATCAATCTTGGCCTCAGTACGGTTAATAAACTCCCCATTAATGATGACATACTCCATGCTTGTCGCCTCTTCCTCATCCTAGTATTTCGTAACTTCGGAGCAATTTTAACAAATATTTTTCTTACTTGGCAAGCTCATAGATGGCCTGAGCATATATAGCAGCAGCTTTTAATATATCTTCAATATAGATATGTTCATCCTTTTGATGAGCTACATCTTCTCTCCCAGGGAATAACGGTCCAAATGCAACACCTGATTTCAAGGAACGGGCATATGTTCCGCCCCCGATGGAAAGCAACTCAGCTCCCTTGCCTGTTTGCTCTTCGTACACTTTTTTTAATGTCTGGATTAAGAAGTCATCCTCTTCCACATGGTGTGGCTTCGAATCTGTAAAATTCTCTATTGAAACATTTTCTTCCTTTAGAATGCTTTCAAGCCTATGTTTTGTTTCTTCCATTTTGTTTGTTACTGGATAGCGCAGATTTAGACCTAGCCTTCCGCCCTCGGCTTGCGTATAAACAAGCTTTCCTACGTTAATTGTTAAATCTCCTGTAATATCATCCTTATAATCGATCCCAAGCTTTTTCCCACGGGAATCCTCCCAAAAATAGGTGGATACAAATTTTAAAAATTGGTCTGCCCTGGAATCCAATTTCAATTGTGTAAGAAACTCAGCCAAATATAGACCGGCATTTTTCCCGTGGTCAGGCTCCATTCCATGAGCGGAAACTCCTTCAGTTTCCAATATTAATTCACCGTTATCTATGTAATACTTCCCTTTAAGCTCATACTGACTTAGAAAGCCGGTATATTTTTGAATAATTTCTATAGACTCATATTGTACGCCAAGAGCTGCCCGAGCAAAATCAGGGACCATATTATATCTTCTGCCTGATTGGAAGCTTAGTACCTCTACTTGAAAATCTTTTTCTTGAATCTCTACAGTTCCTTGAACTAGGTCAAAGTCAGAAATTCCCTTCTCTGCATAAATAATCGGAAAATCAGCATCCGGCGCAAATCCCATTACTGGCATTTCTTCATGTTTAAAATAATGCTCTACACAGCGCCAATCACTTTCTTCATCTGTACCTATAATCATACGTACTCGCTTATTCAACGGAAGCCTGAGCTCCTTCACAATTTTCATCGCATAATAAGCTGCCATTGTTGGCCCTTTATCATCAATTGCTCCTCTCGCATACATTTTTCCGTCATGAATTTCGGCGCCGTATGGATCGCTCGACCATCCGTCTCCTTCAGGTACAACATCGACATGGCAGAGAATCCCGACAATCTCATCCCCCTGTCCAAACTCCAAGTGACCAGCAAGGTTACCCACATTCTTAGGAGTAAACCCATCTTTTTCTCCAAGCTTCAGCATAAAATCAAGTGCTTCCTTTACCCCTTCACCTAAAGGAGCCGCCTCTGTTGAGTTTTCTTCATCTAACACACTTTTTATTTGTAAAAGTTTTTTTGTATCCTCAAGCAGAGCTTCTTTTCTGTTTTCGACTTCTTGCTGCCAATTAATAGTACTCATAGCTCTTCCTCCTTTGTTCTTTGCTAAGAAATGTATCGTTGTGCGACCTCTGATTTATTATATCTCTCTTTTAAGTGGAACACACTTGGTGAATTAACGACCAAACATCGCTGGTCTAAATCCGAATTGCATGAAAACGAAAAGCCAACAAGTAATGAATATCCCAATTAGAAGAATGGCTAAAACGAAAAAGGCTGTAACTGTCCTTTTTCTCGCAGCAAAATAATAGGTACTTTCACTGTATTTCTTGCTGATCGGATTGGATGTTGTCACCCTATCCCAAACTAATGAAAGCCATGAATACATCATAATAAGAAAGCCTATGAAAATAAGAGCTTTTATCCAAAGTGGCGGGATAATGACAATTGCTGCTGTTGTCACGGATATGATCTGTAAATATCCCCCTATATATGAATAGTTTCTAATAAAGATTTTAATAAATAGCTCTATATACCCGTTAATCTCTTTACGATTTTTAAAAATTCGTTTTGAACGGCGGAATAAAAGGGGCTTTGTTCTTTTAGAAACGATAACCGGCTTTTCTATATCATGTGAAAGCTTAAAGATTAAGTCTATATTCTTCATTTTGGCTTCATTGCCCAGGGAAATATCTTGATCGATGGATGAGACTTTTTGGATCGATCGCAAGCTTTGAAAAATGGAAATAATCATTAATAAGGCACTGCATAAATAGATTGGAAAAAGAAAACCTTTTTCCCAAAGTAAAAATATAAGTTGACTAGACCAACTTAAAAGAATGAATAATAGAATTCCAGCTGCAATCCTTTTTAGCCTTGTCTCTATTTTTCTCATTAAGAATTTTAAAAATAAAATCATGGTATTCAGTACAATAAAGAAAATGAATAGCGAAATGATCTGCTGCCAATCGAGAAAATAATGTTTTCTTAAGAATGGAAGAAAAACAAAGATGGAAACAGCTATTTGTATAACTTGTGAAAGGATTGAGTAGGCATACCCCCATTTTTTCATTCCAAGAAAGATTGGCTGATTTTTTATTAAAAATACTTTGTCTGCTTCCTGTACGAACGTACGAATGTTTCCGCTCCATGAAAATAAATAAAGGACAAAGAACAGCAAGAATAATGGAATGTTTGCAATCCACGCAGGCGGTTCCAGCCACCATGTACGGTACATCATCAAAAAGATGGCACTAGCCGGGATAATTAAGTAAAGGATGATTGTCCAATCGGCAATCGAACGGATCACACCATATTGATATTTCCACCCTCTAACTAACCGATCTGCAAATATGTTCCAGCTATTCATCTTCATGGCCTTCCGCAATTAAATGAAAGCAATCATAGAGTGAACCATTAGGTAGATGACATTGAGTTCTAATTTCATCTAAAGTCCCGGCTGCTTTAAGCTCTCCCTTATGGACAATTAAAAAACGGTCACATACCTTTTCTGCTGTATCCAAAACATGAGTAGACATAAGAATACCTGCTCCTCTTTCACGTTCACGCTGAATCGATTCAAGAAAAAGCTTCATTGCATTTGGATCCAATCCAATAAAAGGCTCATCAATGATATATATATCTGGATTAGTAATCATGGATAATATCAGCATCGCCTTCTGCTGCATTCCTTTGGAGTATTTACCTGGAAACTCATGTGCATGCTCAGCCAGTTTATATTGCACTAGCAATTCCTTTGCCTGGTCTTTATAGTTTTTATCACTTAACCCTTCCGCTGATGCAATAAAGTCTAAATGCTCCCATAAAGTGAGCTCATCATAAAAGATAGGCCTTTCCGGAATATAAGAATATTTAGCTTCGGGCTGGAAGGTTACCTCTCCCTTTATATTTTCTAGTAAGCCAAGAATGGTCTTAATAGTTGTACTCTTCCCTGCCCCATTTGGACCAATCAGCCCAATAAGTTCTCCTGTTCCAACTTCAAATTGTATATTATGTATAATTGCTTGATCCTTTTCATAGCCTGCCTGTTTAATATCTACATTTAATAGGTTCATTCCTTCTCCTCCCATTTCTTTAGTACGAATCCATAATGGAAAAAGTTTCTTATGAACAAAATAAAAACTGCTCTCCAACTGAAGAGCAGTTTCCACTTTATTGTTTTAATAATTTGATCAAGTCTTCATTGCCAAAATCAACTGCATAATCATAGGCTGTATAGCCCTCTGAATCCTGATAACTAGGATCTGCTCCATTTTGTAAAAGCAGCTCTGCCATTGCAACATCATCATTGTATACTGCATTAATAAGCGGGCTAGATTCATAAGTATCAATGGAATTAGGGTCTGCCCCATGTTCTAGGAGCAATTCAGCCGCTTCCAGGCTCCCATTGTACACAGCCCATTGTAGTGCCGTTGAACCTTCTAAATCTTGTGCGTCAATTTCTACGCCATCTGATAATAAAGACTGAATGGTTTCTGTATCATTTTCACTGGCTGCATTCATGAGAGGGGTAGCCCCTTCAATTCCCGATGTAATTTCAGACCAAAAATCCATTTTCTCTATTGCTTTCATTCCGACAAAAATGCCTGCTGACAAAATGACAACAGCTACTCCTGCACCAATAATACCAAACCAAACCTTCCCCTTAGGCTCCTTCAATTCAAATGTTGAATCCTCGGAAAAAAATCGGGACAAAGCATAGATTCTCTTCGGCAAATGAGGGTGTGTGGATAATTTCTCATTCAGCCAGACAAAAAATCCATGTTCGGTTTGAAGCTGTTCCATATAGGCTTGCTTATTGACCTTTGGATATAATTCCTTGCCGATCGCAAGCATCGTTAAGGCATCCTTTGCCGCATCGAACGACTCAATGTAAAATGCTGCATAACGATCACACGTATATTCACAAGCCCTTAAATAGGCATTGCCGAGAAACGGAACCCACATCGCTGGCAAAAGTAGAAAGCTTATGATTACATGCTTCCTTTTTAAATGGGCAAATTCATGTGCAAGGACAAATAATACTTCCTTTTCAGCATTTCTTTCTATTAATTCGAATATTCCGGAGTAAAGAACGACCATATTTTTTCTAAAGAAACGGGTTGCGAAGGCATTTAAGACTCCTTCTGATTCTATGACATAAATATCAGGCATCACTGTAAGCCCTATATCCTTTGCAGTCATTTCAGCCTTTTCATAAAGATCAGGAAACTGATTCCTGCTGATTTTCACACCGTTCCGTCTAATGCCGCCCATCATAATTCCATGGAGTACAACCGATAGGAAAATAATAACGATAATAAAAATAATTCCAACAACCGAAAACGCTAAAAAGATATACGCGAGAATACTAAATAAAGCAACAAAGGCAAAATATACATTTTCTTTAGGAAACACCAATTGATCCCGCAAAGATTGTTCTTGCAAATGCCTTCCATCCTTTCAATTTTATTTAGGACAGAGGTTCCTTGTCCCACCAGCTCAAATACGTAACCCTAACAAAGTTTGATTATATAAAAATTCATTCAAACAGGATACGGGAAGTTTATCCCATTTCGAATTTTCCAAACATAGGACAACTCAAAGATCCATATGTTTAATTAAGAAATTCAGAGAGGGGCGGTTTTATTAATCTTTCGTAAATTCTGCAATAAAGTAGAAATTATCAAAAAATAGGGGTACAATGATTGTAAAGGATGATATTTTGGAAAAAAACTGAAATTAGAAAAGGAGATGGCTGCGGAAAAGAAAACTACATTTGCTTGAAGGACATGTTTCTTCAAACGAAGCTGTCGGTTGCAGGTAATTGCCATTGGTTTGAAAAAAGGATAGGGAGTGGTTCTTTGAAACCTTCAACTAACCGGATGTTAAACCGTATCAAATCCGTCTACATGTTTATTAATAAGCGCGGAACTGTAACAACTCAAGAGCTTGTAGAGGAATTTGGTATTACTCCTCGCACCATTCAAAGAGATCTAAATGTTCTTGTTTATAACGACCTTGTCAAAAGTCCAACTCGAGGAAAATGGACAACGACCAAACGAAAAGTAAAAATATCATCCTAATATAATGCACATAAAAAAAATCGCCTGTCGTGGCGATTTTTATTTGGCTTCATATTCCATTAACTGCGTAATTTCCTCATCCGTTAATTCCCGGTATTCTCCAAGCTCCAATGTTACATCTAGCTTGAGCGGCCCCATGGAGAGCCTTTGTAAATACATAACCCGCTTCCCCACAGCTTCAAACATCCTTTTTACTTGATGAAATTTCCCTTCAGTAATCGTAAGCTCAATATCGGAAGTCATTCCAGATTTAAGTATTTTTAGGTCCCCAGGTTTCGTTTGGTATCCGTCATCAAGGATGACACCCCTTTTAAAAGCAGCAACGTCCTCTTCCGTTACTTCACTATTAATAACAGCAAAATAAGTTTTCGGGACATGCTTTTTAGGCGAAAGAAGGCGATGGGCCAACTGGCCATCATTTGTTAACAGCAGAAGTCCCTCTGTATCTTTATCGAGACGCCCGACCGGAAAAGGCGAGAATACGAGATCCTCCATTTCTAACAAATCTAAAACCGTTTCATGCTCAGAATCTTCGGTTGCCGAGATGACGCCTTGAGGCTTATTCAGCATTAAATAAATGAATTCCTTGTATTCTACAACTTCTCCGTTTATCGTTACTGTATCTTTATCTGGATCAACATGTTGTTTAGGGTCCTTCACTTTTTGATCATTTACCTCAACAACCCCATCTTTAAGCAGCTTCTTAACATCCTTTCTGCTTCCGTAGCCTAAATTGGCTAGCATTTTATCTATGCGCATTTAAGTAGCCCCCTATTATGAACGCAGTCTTAATTTTTTCATGACACGATCGACCTTTTGGCCAAATAAGAAATACACTAATCTTGTTTTAAAGCTTAAATAGAAGTAAATACCAGCACCAATTGCTGCACAAATAAGGACGATGATTAAAGCCTGAAAACTGGATGCAGGAGATAAGAAGAGTGTAAGAATCTTATACGCAATTCCTGTGCCTAAGAACATGAATAACGTAAATAGGACTATTAAAAGCCCTCTTCTTAACACAAGTTTAAATGGGTACTTCGCATATGTTTTAATAACAAATAAATTAATTAATATAGCAGCTGCATAGCCAATAGCTGTTGCGAGAACAGCTCCATTTGTTTCTAATACCTTAATAAGCGGAATATTTAAGCTCAATTTTATCAGTAAACCGACGAGCAAACTTAATACAGTATAGCGCTGCTCATTTATTCCTTGTAAAATCGCCGCTGTTACTAGGTAATATGCAAATAATATCGCTACAGGTGCGTAAGCCCTTAACACTTCTGTACCTAATTCCTTATGATCATAAAATAGTGTAAAAATCGGCTCTGCAAGTAAAGAGAGACCAACAACCGCCGGAAGTGTTAAAAATAATAAAACCTGAAAAGCCTGATTTAATTGATGATTTAAACTGGATCGATCCTCTTCCACAAATGCTTTTGTAATGCTAGGCACCAATGTTAACGAAAAGGCTGTAGCTAAAGATACCGGAATAATGACAAGCTTATGCGTTTGGAATGTTAATACGGCAAAAGCTGTAACTGCTTCATCCTTTAATCCAATCGAGGCCATCGCTCTATCAAAGGTCAGCTGATCAATAAACTGAAAAAGCGGATTTGCAATTCCGACAAAAACGAAAGGTGCTGCATAAACGATGATTTCCTTATACATTTCCTTTAGAGAAATTTCCATTGTACCTTTATCATTCAAGAGCAGCTCATCTAAATAAGGTCTCCGTTTATACCAGTACCATAATAAACTGGCTAATCCTCCAATAGCGCCAATAAAGGCCGCAAAGGTTGCTACACTAACCGCGGTAACAAGACTTCCCTTCATGATATGTAAAACGATATACGCACCTACAAGTACGAAAGTAATTCGAACAATCTGTTCAATGACTTGTGATAAAGCAGAAGGTCCCATTGACTGATGCCCCTGAAAGAAGCCTCGGATGAGACTCATAATAGGAACAAGAATAAGTGCGAAGCTCACTGCTCGAATGACAGTTGCCCCGTTCTCAGCAGTGACAGACTCATTATGGGGGCTAATTTCTGCTATCAATGGAGCTAATAGATACAATGCTATAAAGGCGATAAGCCCCGTTCCCATCATGACAAGCAAACCGGATTTAAAAAGCTTTCTGCCAACAGCATATTCTTCTAAAGCATTATATTTTGAAATAAATTTTGAAACTGCTAACGGTACCCCGGCAGTAGCAATACTAATAAATATCGTATAAGGAATGTATGCAAAGGTATAAAGGGCATTCCCTTCATCCCCAACTATATGATAAAACGGTATGACGTAAAATAACCCCAGTACCTTTGAAATAATCGTGCCAAGGGTTAAGATAAAGGTCCCCCTTAAAAGCTTAGATGACATAAATTATTATCCCTTCCTTTAAAAGAAAAAGCGCAAAACGAAATTTGCACACTATTTGTAGTTTACTCTTCTTTAAGAAGGATTGCTACCTAGAGATAGTTTATGGCAATAATTTTTTCGCAAATAAGTCCCTATTGTTGTAGGGTTATGAAACTACCCACATTTCGTATATAATGAATAAGATTTTAAGACTGAAGGCTAAGTTGGTGAATAAATGAAATATAATGTAATTGTGATTGGCGGCGGGCCATCCGGTTTAATGGCTGCGATTGGGGCTGCTGAGCAGAAAGCTAGAGTGCTGCTTATCGATAAAGGGGACAAGCTTGGCAGAAAGCTTGCCATTTCAGGCGGCGGTAGATGCAATGTGACGAACAGGCTGCCGATTGATGAAATTATTAAACATATTCCGGGGAATGGACGATTTTTATACAGTGCCTTTTCTCTTTTTAGCAACGAGGATATTATTAAGTTTTTCGAGAATCTGGGCATTAAGCTAAAGGAAGAGGATCACGGTCGGATGTTTCCTGTGACAGACAAGGCACAATCGGTTGTGGATGCTTTACTTTCAAAACTGAGCGAACTAAAAGTAGATATTAAAACAAACAGTCCTGTTAAAAATGTCCATTATTCAGATGGTTCCGTAAAGGCGGTTGAGCTAAGAAGCGGAGAAATCTTCGAGGCGGAAGCAGTTGTGATGGCAGTCGGAGGAAAATCTGTGCCCCATACAGGTTCAACTGGAGACGGATATGCGTGGGCTGAAAAGGCGGGGCATACGATTACTGAGTTATTTCCGACAGAGGTCCCTGTTACTTCGGCAGAGCCATTTATTAAGGACAAATCTCTGCAAGGACTTTCTCTTCGCAGCGTTGCATTAAGTGTGTTAAATCCTAAAGGAAAAGCATTAATTACTCATAAAATGGATATGATTTTCACTCACTTTGGCGTTAGCGGGCCTGCGGTTCTTAGATGCAGTCAATTCGTTGTAAAAGCAATGAAGAAATGGAATTTGAAAGAAGTCACCATGAGTATTGATGCCCTTTCTGATAAAAAGGAAGAACCTTTATATCAGGAAATCTTGTTAGGAATTAAGTCTGAACCGAAAAAAAGCATCAAAAATTTATTAAAAGGGCTGCTGCCGGAAAGGTATCTGCTTTTCTTACTTGAGAAAAGCGGGATTGACCCTTCAGCACAGGGAGCTAATATTTCCAATGAAAAAGTAAGAACCTTTGTGAAGAACTGTAAAATGTTTCAGTTTACCGTCAATGGAACCCTTCCGCTTGAAAAAGCTTTTGTGACCGGAGGTGGAGTTTCAGTAAAAGAGGTTGATCCGAAGACAATGGCTTCTAAACTAATGACAGGATTGTTCTTTTGCGGGGAAATTCTTGACATCCACGGCTATACAGGGGGATATAATATTACTTCTGCACTTGTAACAGGAAGGCTAGCAGGTGTGAATGCGGCTCTTACTGCAAATTCCCTCTAATGAAATTAGAGCCTGAGATTCTATCAGGCTCTATAAATAATCATCGCTGAAAAACAATAAATCTGCTCATCTTCATCCTCATGTACGGCGGCTACATTGTATTTTATATCCATTAGCTTTTTTTCTTCTATCTTTTCTAAAAAACGGTTCATTTCAAGCTCCAGATCCTTCTCATGCTCGTGGTCAAATAATTTCACTTTAATCATAAGGGGCCTATCCTTTCTGCTTTTTTATCATTATTGACGGAATAATCTGTTTTTAAAACTGAATAATGGGCATAAGAAAAAGCGGCTAACTTTATGCCAGCCACTTTTACTAAATAAAATCTATTATTTTTCTAACATTAATTTTTCTAATTCCAGCGGTTCAATATAGTTGCCATTTTTATAAGCCCTCATATTTCCACCTGAAATTTCATCGATTAAAACGATTTGTTTGTCTTCGCCGACTCTGCCAAATTCAAATTTAATATCATATAATTCAATGTCTTTTTTCTCAAGCTCATCTTTTACCACTTGTCCGATTTGCTTTGTTAAGTCCTTTAGTACGGAATATTCAGCTTTCGAAAGGACTCCCAGCATATCAAGTGCATCCTCGCTGATTGGCGGGTCCTGTCGGTCATCATCCTTAATCGTTACTTCTACAAACGCATCAAGGGCCTGTCCCTCCTCAGCGTACATCCCGTAGCGACGAAGAAAGCTTCCGACTGCCTTATAGCGGCAAATGACTTCAAGGCCGTTGCCAAAAACGGTAGCAGGCTTCACTGTCATCGTAGCCTCTTCAATGTTTGCATCAATATAATGAGTGGGAATTCCCTTTTCCTTTAAAATTTCAAAAAAGAATTTAGTCAGGCTTAATCCCGCACGACCTGCACCCTCCAGTGTTAAACCTACCGTATTGGCACCTGGATCAAATACTCCATTTTCTCCTGTTACATCATCTTTAAACTTTAATAAATAATTTCCGTCCTCTAGTGCATATACATCTTTTGTTTTGCCTTTATAAATAGGTTTCACTGTTAGTCCTCCTTAAAGCTTCTGTACGTCTTTAACTATAAGTTATTCTTAAAAAAGGAATCAACATTTATTTTTCAAAAAAAACAATTCACTCCCCGTATTCAGAAGTGAACTCGCTCTATCGCAGGTTTTAGACAATGCAAGGAAATGTTTAGAAATCCAAGTTTCTTGGACAGCTTTTTGGAAAAACTACGAAACTTGTCCAGTAACTCGGGTTTCTTGGACAGCTTTACGGAAAAACTCCGAAACCTGTCCAGTAACTCGGGTTTCTTGGACAGCTTTCCAGAAATACCGCGAAACCTGTCCAGTAAATCACTTTTGTTGGACAGGTTTTCTGAATATCACCTAAACCTGTCCAGTAAGTTGCGTTTTATTTAAATTCAACCTCACCTGTCCAGTCCAGCATGCCGCCAACCATGTTGCGGACTTTGTAGCCTTGGTCCTGCATGTAATGGCATACATTTTGACTGCGATTTCCTGACCGGCAAATAAAGATGTATTCCTTTTCTTTATCAAAATAGTCCAAGTTTTCTGGAATTGTCATCATTCGAATATGTTTGGCTCCCGGAATCATCCCTTGAGCCACTTCTTCATCTTCTCTAACATCAATAAGCTCTAGCTTCTCACCGGCTTGCAGCTTCTTATCCAATTCTTCCGTAGTAATAATCTCGATACTCATCAAAAACTCCCTTTCTTCCACAACCTTAAGTTTTTCCCCTATGCTAATATTAAAAAACATCCTCCGAAAAGGCAATCGGAGGACGTAAAATTATTATTTAGAAACTTAGAGAAGGCCATGCACAATATTCCTTTTTAATTGGCTACTATGTTGACAAGTTTTCCTGGAACAGCGATGACTTTACGAATAGTTTTTCCATCGATTTGCTCTTTTACTGTTTGGTCATCCATAGCGATTTTTTCAAGTGCATCCTTTTGGGCATCTGATGGGACAAGTAATTTCGCTTTTACTTTTCCATTGATTTGGATAACAATTTCTACTTCATCATCGACTAGTTTTGCTTCATCGAATGCTGGCCAAGCTTCGTAAGCGATCGTTTCACTATGGCCAAGCTTTCTCCATAGCTCTTCAGCAATATGAGGAGTAATAGGTGAAAGCAATTTCACAAAGCCCTCCATGAAATGTTTAGGAAGAACTGTTGTTGTTTTATAAGCTTCATTAATAAATACCATCATTTGAGAAATAGCAGTATTGAAGCGTAAACCTTCATAGTCCTCTGTTACCTTTTTCACTGTTTGGTGATATACCTTTTCAAGTTTGCTTGCTTCATCACTCTCCTGAATTTTCGGATTTAGACTTCCGTTTTCTTCAATGAACAAGCGCCATATACGGTCAAGGAATCTTCTGGATCCGTCAAGACCATTTGTAGACCAAGCAATGGATGCATCAAGCGGTCCCATAAACATTTCATATAATCGAAGCGTATCTGCCCCGTGACTTTCAATAATGTCATCAGGATTGACAACATTACCTTTTGATTTACTCATTTTTTCATTGCCTTCTCCAAGAATCATTCCCTGATTAAATAGCTTTTGGAACGGTTCCTTCGTATGAACAACACCGATATCATACAGAACTTTATGCCAGAAACGAGCATATAGAAGGTGAAGAACGGCATGCTCTGCCCCACCGATGTAAATATCAACTGGAAGCCATTCCTTCAGTTTATCTGCATCCGCAAGCGCTTCACTGTTGTGTGGATCAATGTAGCGCAGGTAATACCAGCAGCTGCCTGCCCATTGCGGCATCGTGTTTGTTTCTCTGCGGCCTTTTTTGCCTGTTACTGGGTCCACCACATTTACCCACTCTTCAATATTGGCGAGCGGTGACTCACCCGTTCCAGACGGCTTTATTTCAGTTGTTTTTGGAAGAATTAATGGCAGTTGGTCTTCAGGTACAGCTGAACTCGTGCCATCTTCCCAATGAATAATTGGAATCGGCTCCCCCCAATAGCGTTGGCGGCTAAACAACCAATCTCGAAGGCGATAAGTGATCTTTTTCGTGCCAAGTCCTTTTTCTTCAAGCCAAGCAATGATTTCTCTACCTTTGTATGGACCATCTTTTCAGGAATGACTTCCCCAAGCATTCGGAAAAAATCATTAAAATCCCGATAATACGTTTTATTAAACCAGCCGTCATCATGGGCTAAATAAACATACCGATTGCTCAAATTATTATAAAAGGGCGGTTTCAAATGCTCCTTCAAATGGCCAATGTATAAAAGCTCTGCGATGGCTTGGCCCGAAAGCTCATTTAAATCCTCTTCTTCTTCGAAATCAATCCAACAGAAATCACCATACCCATATACATCTTTATCCATTAGCTTTCTCAGCTTGTCTTTTGATACATATTCATGTAAGGTGTGCATATTAAAGTCAGCATCATCATAGCGATGCTTTAACAATAGCAGATTGTTTATCGAATCGAACAAAGCTTGTGTGAACTCAGAAAATTCAATTCCGTACGTCATGACATATTGCTCACGTTCATTCAAATGAATATAGATGATATCTCGAATATTATGATTCCTCTTTTTCAATGGTGAAACCTCCGTACGTATGATAAGTGAAACTTCAATCAGTGGGGGTTTACCAACGCACAGACGTGCTAGTGCCAATGTTTGCCACAGGACGTGACAATCTTAGTCGGCTTTCATCCCCCACTGATT
>NZ_JBALOZ010000086.1:36847-72970 GCF_036965125.1 Bacillus sp. JJ1503 | reverse complement strand
GATAAAAAATGCTTACATCTTCAGAATAAAAGAGTCAATTTAATAAGATATTTAATAACAGAATCATCTTATCAATAAAAATCAAGGTAATGAATCACTTTATTTTATTTTCCTCAAAAAAGTTTCAATTATATTTATCATAACGGCATTTCTTTCAATAGCAAATTTTTTTATAATAATCATGGTATGTTATTCATTATGGCGCAAGTGCCTTAAAGATTAAACCTCATTCCCGCGAAAGGAGTGTGAGTTGAATGATTCAGAATATGACAGAAAATCAAATCACTCTTCACATTATTAAAACATTAAAAGAAAATAAGAAAAAAGAGTTTGAAACCATTCTCGATGAATTGCAGCCTTATGATATTGCCCAAATTTACGAAGACCTTCCAGAAAAGCATAAAACACGTTTTTTGCTTTATATGAATGTTGACCGGCTTGCTGACTTAATTCAAGAGCTAAGCAAAGAGGATCAGCTTGAGGTTTTAAATAAATTAGGTATCGAGAAAACAGGAGAAGTTCTCGATTTAATGGACAACGATGACTTAGCTCTTCTCTTGGATGATTTATCCCCTGAAAAAATCGCTTCGCTTCTTTCCGGAATGAAGAAAAGCGAATCCAAAATTGTTCAGGACATTATGAATTATCCGCCAGAAACAGCTGGGCGGTTGATGACAAACCGCTTCGTTTGGATTCGGGATTATTATACCGTTATGGACGCGGTTGGAAAACTGAAATCATTTGTTGAATTTGCTGAAACCATCAATTATTTATATGTCATTGATCAAGACCGGAAACTGGTCGGCGTTGTATCTTACCGTGACCTCCTGATTGCTGAGCCTACCGAGGTCATTAAAAATATTATGTACGAACGAGTTATTTCGGTTTCCGTGACTACCGATCAGGAGGAAGTAGCAAGACTCGTTGAAAGATATGACTTTCTTGCGATCCCAGTTGTCAGTGAAGAAAATGTGTTGATGGGGATAGCGACAGTTGACGATATTATTGATGTTGTCATTCAGGAAGCAAATGAAGATTTTGAAAAACTTTCTGCTACAGGGAAGTCGATTGATTTCGAAACAAAGGCTTTCGTAGCTGCCTATCGAAGGCTCCCATGGTTGATTTTGCTCTTATTTATCGGAATTTTATCAGGCAGTATTATTAGCGGCTATGAAGAAACTCTGCAGAAAGTCGTGGCTCTAGCCTTCTTTATGCCTATGATCTCTGGGATGACAGGAAATACCGGAACTCAATCTCTTGCTGTCGTTGTCAGAGGGCTTGTTTCTAATGATATCGACAAGAAAGTGGTAATTCATCTCATTATGAGAGAATTTGGGGTAAGCTTGATTATTGGTTTGATTTGCGGAGTTTTAATTTCACTCATTGCCTTTTTTTGGCAAGGCAACGCAATTCTAGGCGCCGTGGTTGGCAGTTCCTTATTTCTAACATTAATCATTGGGACATTAGCAGGAACGATCATTCCTTTAATTTTGTACCGTTTCAAAATCGATCCTGCTGTTGCTTCAGGACCGTTAATTACAACATTAAATGATATTTTCTCACTTGTGACATACTTTGGGATTGCGACAATGTTTATTAATCATCTTATGTAAAAGCATGGATCTTTTTCCGTGCTTTTATTTTCGGAAACTTCTAGGCTTATTTTTTCGTCATATAAGTATGCAGCAGGAAAAGGCATTGAAAGGGTATTTTTTCTTTGTTACGATGAAATGGAAAGAATAATAGGAATAGGTGTATGCTTAATGAATAAGCCAATAAAAGTAGCCGAACGATTCGATTGGACATTGTGTCTTCTTTTATTTATATTTTTTTTAATAAGTTGTATAGCTATATATAGCGGGCAAGCATCTGGACAATATGAAGGTAATTTTGTGTTGAGCCAGGTAAAGAACTATGTAGTAGGGATTGTGATAATTGGAATTGTCATGTATTTTGACAGTGAACAAATTAAAAGACTCTCTTGGATTCTTTACGGGCTGGGAATCTTGCTTCTCATTGGGTTATTTATAGCACCTCTAAGTTTAGTACCAGAAATAAAGGGTGCAAGGCTGTGGTATAAAGTTCCTGCACTTGGTTCCTTTCAGCCATCTGAATTCGTTAAGGTTTTCCTTATCATTACCTTAAGCAGAGTCATTGCCAATCATTACGAAAAGTTCATCGTCAAAACGATAAAAACTGATTTATTTCTTTTATTTAAACTTGGAATCATAACAGCTGTTCCGTTAGGTCTGATTATTATTGAGGATTTAGGTACAGCCCTAGTAATCATCGCTATTGCAACAGGCATTATTTTAGTATCAGGGATCTCTTGGAAGATTATTGTCCCCATTTATGGATTAGGTACCGTTTTTGGCGGAACCATTCTATACCTAGTCATTTGGGCGCCTGAGTTTTTGGAAAAACACTTTAATATTCAAACGTATAAATTGTTTCGAATATACTCCTGGATAGATCCAGCCGGCCACAAACAGGGCGCCGGATTGCAGCTGTATAAATCATTGCAGGCCATCGGCTCCGGCCTTTTAACAGGAAAAGGCTTTAGCGAAAGACAGGTTTATATTCCTGATAGTCATACTGACTTTATATTTAGCGTAATAGGTGAAGAATATGGATTTATTGGCGGCAGTTTGGTCATTAGTTTATTTTTCCTCCTCATTTATCATTTGACGAAAACAGCTCTTGAAACGAAGGATCCATTTAATACTTATATTTGTGTGGGTGTGATCAGTATGATTACTTTCCACGTTTTTCAAAATATCGGGATGACCATTCAAGTTCTGCCGATTACAGGTATCCCCCTTCCTTTTATAAGCTATGGAGGAAGCTCCTTAATGGGCAATATGATGGCAATGGGTCTTATATTCAGTATTAGGTACCACCATAAAGCTTATATGTTTGCATCTGATTCCAAATACGTGGCTAAAAGAGCCAACTAATCTAATATGATAGGTAGCTAATGTACCATTCCCCTCATTCACAAAAAATCGGGCATTTCCGCCCGATTTTTTCATGCTGATCCTTTTATTTTTGCACGATAGCTTTGAACCTTCATCATTGATTTAATAAAGAAATACAGAATAAAGCAGCCTAATAAAATAAGTCCGACTATACTTAAACCGATAAGTTTAAAGATGACACTTATTAAGGTTGCAATATAGATGCTGCTAAGCAGCAGGGTTATTTCCTTATTTTCATAATATCTCGTCAGCTTAGCGCCAAAGGATGAGCCGATTAGGCCGCCTGCAACAAGAAGCAAACTTACTTTATAATTAATCGGAACCGTGAATGCGTAGGATAAAAAAGCTACTGGAACGATTAGAAAAATGGTAAAAAGACTTGTTCCAATTGCTTTCTTTGGTTCCAATCCTAAAAAGGCAACCGAAAGCGGAACAATAATAAAGCCCCCGCCTACACCTAATGTTGCAGAAACAAATCCGGCGAATGCACCGATAAGGATCATCTTTATCATTGATGGGGCGACAGGATTGCTTTTTTCAGCCCCCTCTGCCTTACGCCCTTGTTTAAACATTTTCATTGCAAAATAAGAGAGTAAAATGATATAGAAAATCGGGATAACCCAT
Organism: Bacillus sp. JJ1503; assembly: GCF_036965125.1. NCBI lineage: Bacteria > Bacillati > Bacillota > Bacilli > Caryophanales > Bacillaceae > Bacillus > Bacillus sp. JJ1503. Next base: position 69,368 of record NZ_JBALOZ010000086.1, on the reverse strand, counting down.
TCATCCAAGCCTCTATTTTCCAAGAAAAGCACAAATGGCTTTGCCAGCTGAGTGGCTGCAATTCCGCTTATGCCGAGAATGACTCCATTTTTCCAAAGGATGTTTTTTAAGCGGATATGTGTTGTGATTCCTGAAAATGAAGTTCCAAGTGTAAATAATAAACTTGTCGTCACCGCTTCAATAGGAGAATACCCAATAAGCATGAGCAAAGGGGTTAAGATAAATCCTCCGCCAACCCCGAAGAAACCAGATAATACACTAATGCAGGCACCTAATAGAAAAAATAAACTAATGAGCATCATAAAACTCCTTACTGAATGCGACCTTTCCTATATTGTAGATGATTTATCCACTTAATGCTAAACTTTTTCAGCCTTTGCTTGATACGCCGCTTTCAACTTTTAACATGTCGTGCCTCCATAAAATGAAATGCATCAAAGGAGAATGATCATTGGTAATATTATTTATGTATTCATTTGAAAAAAGAAGAAAAACTAATAACAATTACTCCTAGCTCTTTTATGGCTAGGTTTTTTAATATTTAATACTAAATTATAATTATTATAATTTAGTATTGATTTTAATATTGTATATGTTATAATAAATTTAGGCATAACAGAGGAGGATGAAATTATGGAAAACTTATATTCAGCATTAAATGTTCAAATTGCAAATTGGAGTGTCCTTTACACAAAACTTCACCGCTATCACTGGTTAGTAAAAGGCCCATTCTTCTTTACGCTTCATGAGAAGTTCGAGGAGTTTTACAATGAGGCTGCAAGTGTTGTAGATGAAGTTGCTGAACGCCTGCTAACAATTGGCGGAACACCTGTCGCAACAATGAAGGATTACTTAAGCCTGGCAACGATCGAAGAAACAAAAGGCGAAACAACTTCAGATGAAATGGTTTCAAGTTTAATTGCCGATTACAAGCAATTAAAATCGGAGCTAAAAGAGCTAGCCGATATGGCTGACGAACATAATGAAGACGCGACTAATGATCTAGCTGTAGGGCTGATAGGGAAAATTGATACTCATATTTGGATGCTTAGTGCTTACTTAGGAGAATAATATAAGACAGATGAAAAGTCAGTGAGATTTCTCACTGGCTTTTTCCGTTAAAAAGAGGAATTGGCTTCTAAATCGTGAACTATTACAATAACTATTTTGTAGGATGTGGTTATTTGAAGAAATATATTGTTCTGCTTGATATTGTTTTTTACGTTGTGTTTCCCTTGGCAGTATGGAACTTAGGCCGCGAGTGGCTAGGTGATTACTTGGCCATGATTCTATCCACAGTACCAGGTATTCTTTACAGCCTATACCGCTTTTTTGAGCTCAAGAAAATTAACTTCTTCGGTATTTATTTACTAACCAATCTGATCATTACCTTCCTCATCGATGTACTAGCAGGTTCAGCCCTTCAGCTCCTTTGGAATAATGTCATTTATTCCTATATTTTAGGCGTTGTTTTCTTTGGGACCATTATTGTCAAAAAGCCCATTTTTTTATATATGGCGCTTGATTTGACTGAAATGCAAGGGCAGGATCGTTCAGAGATGAAATCCCTTTTCTTTGAGAAGAAAATATTAACCATCTTCGGCTGGATTACCGCTGGCTTTGCCCTTAAGTTTATCATTTTGGCAACTATTAAAACGTGGCTTATTCAACAATATGGTGTAGAAGCATTTGATAAAGGAATTATTTTAAGACAAATACTAAACTGGGGCTTTACGATTGTGTCATTGAGCGGTTTTTATTTTATTAACAAGGAGTTAGGAAAATCTTCTCATGATGATGACAAGGAGCCTTCTCAAGGAGAAAGTCCAATACTTAAATAATAATCACTCAGGATTGTAAGAAAATGTTAAGATTAGCTTATTGAATATGTTTAAGGAGCAACAGCATATGAATAACTTGAAGTACTCACTCTTTATTTTCATCGGTGCCTGCAGTTATGGGATTTTAGCTTCTATCGTCAAAACAGGTCTAACAGCCGGCCATACGGTTTATGAGTTAACTGGCAGCCAGTACTTATTTGGTTTTTTGTTGCTTTTAATAACTTATCCATTTATTAAACGGGTAAAAATTAGCTTTAAACAAGCTGGGGCACTTATGTTAACCGGCACTGCCTTAAGCTTGACAGGTATTTTTTATGGACTAAGCCTCGAGCGTGTCTCTGCTTCCCTAGCAATTGTTTCCTTATTTCAATTCACATGGATTGGTATATTAATAGAAGCCCTATATGAAAAGAAGATGCCAAGCAAAAATAAGATTCTTTCTGTCATCTTTCTAATTATTGGTACGGTTTTTGCTAGTAATCTTTTGAGCAGCAGCGCCCAGCCTCTTCAAATTGATGGTTTGGTTTATGGATTTTTATCTGCTGTTACGTATGCATTATTTATTTTTGCAAGCGGGAAAGTGGCAACAGGTGTGCCGACTATTCAACGAAGTGTTTTTATTACACTTGGAGGACTTATCGTACTCTTATTCATTGCAGGTCCTATGCTTATTACAAATGGGGTTCACCTCGATGGCCTGTGGAAATATAGTTTATCCATGGCGTTTTTCGGAGCGATTTTTCCAATCGTCCTTTTTGCAATTGGAACACCGAAAATTGACGCTGGGCTAGCTACCATTGTTGGGTCTGCCGAACTGCCTGCTGCAATTGTCGCTGCCATGCTTATATTGGGGGAGAAAATAACAAGTGCACAAACAATTGGAATTGCTCTTATCCTAATCGGCATTTCCATTCCTCAGCTTCGATTTATAAGAATGTCCCGGAATCGATTAGGAGCTTGAAAGATTTTTAGGAGGGAAATATATAATGATTTTTAAGGAAACCATTTCTTCCGAGGAAGAACTTCGCACATTATTAGGAACGCCCAGCAAAAATGTGGCAAATAAGGTAATCCATCATATAGATCATCACTGCAAGGATTTTATCGCAAAGTCTCCAATTCTATTTATTTCAACCTCGGATACACATGGAAACTGCGATACCTCTCCTCGCGGGGATGCGCCAGGTTTTGTACATATAATAGATCAACAACATATAGTTATACCTGAAAGACCCGGAAACAAACGGATGGATTCGCTGAGGAATATCATTGCTAATCCCCATATCGGTCTTATCTTTGTCATTCCAGGCCTCGAAGAAACTTTAAGAATAAATGGAAAAGCATGCATTATTAAAGATTCGGATGTTCTCGAAAAAATGGCGGTTCAAGGCAAGGTCCCTTCACTTGGCATCGGGGTTCAGGTAGAAGAGTGCTTTATACATTGTGCCAAGGCCTTTAAGCGGTCTAAACTTTGGTACCCAGAAACTTGGGCCTCCAAAGATCAATTGCCATATCCACCTCAAATATTAGCAGATCATATTAATTTACCAGATGTAAATAGTGAAACCATTCATACATCTCTTGAAGAAAGCTATTCTAAAAGACTATATTGAAATGAATGCAGAAAAGGAGTGGTTCTAAAGAGCCATTCCTTTTCATTTTTATTAAAAGACTTTACTCTCTCCCCTTCTTAACTAAGAATTTTTTATTGACATTCCCCTTTTTCAGGAGTATTTTATTAAACACGTTATTTTGGGGAACTCTTTAAAAGAGCTTAATTATTGGGGGAATTTTCATGCAAAGACATTTTTGTTTTATTGGGAAAAAGGTGCATGTTAGTCATGATGAATAAAACATTAAAGATCAGTCCTCCACGTCTTCTTGTACTTGTATTTGCTTTCTTTATTGGTGTCGGGACGATCCTATTAAAACTTCCCATAGCTACGGAGCACTCCATTTCTTGGATTGATGCACTTTTCACAACCACATCTGCTATGACAGTAACAGGTCTAAATGTAGTTGATCCGGGATCAACCTACACTTTATTTGGGGAGATTGTTATTATGTGTCTCATCCAATTAGGCGGCTTAGGTATTATGTCGTTTGCTGTTTTGATTTATTTCATGCTTGGAAGGAAAATAGGCTTTCAAGAGCGGCTCGTTATGCAGCATGCTTTAAATCAGACTTCACTTGGGGGAGTTATTAGGCTTGTTCGGAATTTATTTATCTATTCTTTTGCGATTGAGGGCTGCGCCGTCATTTTACTTTCGATACGTTTTGTCCCTGAATACGGTTTAGCAAAAGGTCTTTACTACAGTTTGTTTCATTCTGTTTCAGCCTTCAATAATGCAGGTTTTGCTCTTTGGGAAGATAATCTTATGGGTTTTGTAGGTGATCCTGTCATTAATCTCGTGATTTCGCTTTTATTTATTATTGGCGGTATTGGTTTTACGGTTTTAATTGATTTGAAAAGAGCAAAAAGATTTCGAGATTTATCTTTACATTCAAAGCTTATGATTATTAGTACGATTGCTGTAAACATAGCATCAATGATTATTATTTTTCTTTTAGAATACAATAATCCAAACACATTAGGCCCTTTAACCAGCTGGGAGAAATTCTGGGCCACTTATTTTCAAGCCGTTTCCCCTAGAACCGCTGGATTTAATACGGTTGATCTCAGCGGTCTTGAGGATCCCACTGCGTTTTTCATGACCTTACTCATGTTTGTTGGAGCAGGGAGTGCTTCTACAGGCGGGGGGATTAAGCTGACAACCTTTATTATTTTTATTCTAGCTGTAACTACCTTTATACGAGGGAAGAACGCTATTGTGGTTTTTCGAAAAACCATTGCTGATACATTCGTTATTAAAGCTTTAGCCATTACAATGATTAGTATCCTGTTTATCTTTATCGCGATATTCTTCCTTACCATTACAGAAAATCAGCCTTTTATAAAACTTGCTTTTGAAGTCCTGTCTGCTTTCGGTACCGTTGGACTCACAATGGGATTAACAGGAGACTTATCTGAAATTGGGAAACTGATCATTATCTTTATCATGTTCCTTGGAAAATTAGGCCCTTTAACATTAGTATTTTCATTTGCCCGTCATCAAAAGGAACAGAAAGTGCGTTATCCAAAGGAAGATATATTAACAGGATGAAAATATACTGGTTGGCTTGTAGAAACGGTTCTTCTACAAGCTTTTTTTACATTATTAGCTGAATAAATTTCATTTTGTTAGTAAGTTCGAATAACTTATCAGCGAAATATTGATTTATCAGCTAATTTAAGGATTTGTTAGCCAAATCGATCTGTTTTATCAGCCAATTCCTGCCGTTTGTCAGCCAATTTGGGGATTTATCAGCCAATTCCAGCCCCGAAAAAAAAACGCCCTATCCCCTAAGATAGAACGTCACTCAACTCTTCATAAAATTAGAAAGCACCTTGCCGATTTGTACTAGCGTCTGCCTGCCTTCTGCCTGCTTGGAAAGCTGATCAATCAAAACAGCAGCATAAATTGTTTTTCCACCATACTTAATGATAGCACAATCGTGTTCGACACCAGGTAATTCTCCTGTTTTATTAGCAACTTGCATGGCCTCTAAATCTATCGATTCAGAAAGCTTATTCTTAAATTGTTGCTTTTCCAGTATACCAAAAGCCTTTTCTGAGTTTTCCTTTGATAAAAAACGATGTTGATCAATGACCTTTAAGCAAGTAACCATATCATTTGGAGTTGTATAATTGTCCATTCCAATTTTTTTTGCTTCAAAATCCATCATCTTTCGGTTAAGTTCAGTGCTTTGCAGGTTTAGAGCTTTTATACACTGATTGATTTCATTCATTCCTATTCGATCGATTAAAAGATTTGTCGCACTATTATCGGAAACAATGATCATTAATGCCATTAAATCGATTACTTTTAATTTCAAATCAGCCGACAAACCTTGTATGATCCCTGCGCCTCCTACTCTTTTAGAGGGGAAAGCGGGTAAATATTCGTGAAGGTCAAGAAGTCCATCTTCACATTGTCGAAATCCCTCTATTAAAATAGGAATTTTAATCAGACTCGCTGCAGAAAACTTATCATTATGATTGATTTCTATCCGGCCTTCACAAGTTTCAATGACTAATCCGACTCTACCTTCACAATGAGCAACAAGTTCAGAAACCTGCTTTTTTAAATTTTCATGACTCATCATTACTCTTTCGCACGCAACGTAACAGCTACTTGCGAGTTGTTAGAGTCACCTGTCACGTTTTTATTATATAAATGGCAAGCAACAAAATGGCTCTCCTCCACTTCCTGCCATTCAGGCTTCATCGTTGCACAAGCTTCCATCGCATATGGACAGCGAGTTCTAAATACACATCCACTCGGCGGATTAATTGGACTCGGAAGCTCCCCCTGTAAGATAATTCGTTCACGCCTGTCTTCTACATCTGGGTCTGGAATCGGGATAGCTGATAAAAGAGCCTGTGTATACGGGTGAAGAGGATTTTTATAAAGATTAGCGCTTTCCGTCAATTCCACAAGGTTCCCTAAATACATAACACCTATCCGGTCACTAATATGTTTAACCATGGATAAATCATGGGCGATAAATAAATAAGTTAACCCCTTCTTCTTTTGTAGGTTCTTCAGAAGATTGACGACCTGTGCCTGAACAGATACATCCAGCGCGGAAATCGGTTCATCTGCAATAATGAAATCTGGATCTAACGATAGAGAGCGGGCAATACCTATTCTCTGTCTTTGACCACCGCTAAATTCATGCGGATAGCGATTGGCGTGATCCCTATTAAGACCAACGTCCTCTAATAATTGATATACTCTTTCGAGTCGCTCCTGCTTATTCGGATATACCCCATGAACCTCCATTGGCTCAGAGATGATTTCCTTTACGGTTGAACGCGGATTTAATGAAGCATAAGGATCTTGGAAAATCATTTGCATCTTTCTATGGAAAGCAAACTTTTCTTTTTCATTCATTTCATGGACATTTTTTCCGTCAAAGATAACTTCGCCCTCTGTCCGATCATATAGCCCGATAATGGTACGCCCGGCAGTCGATTTTCCGCAGCCAGATTCCCCAACAATTCCGAACGTTTCTCCCTTTTTTATATAGAATGAAACATCGTCAACCGCCTTTAATATTTGTCCTTTTCCTAAAGAAAAATGTTTCTTAAGATGCTTTACTTCTAACAATGCTTCATTTGTCATAACTATTCCCCCGTCTCTTGCCAATAGCGTCTAGCTGCACATAATTCCTTTTCGTATACTGTGTCCTTTAATTCGATGATCTCTATACTTTTTCCTGTATTAGGGGAGTGCAGGAGCTTTCCTTCCCCATAATAAATTCCAACGTGATGGATTTTGCCCTTCCCTTCCTCATAGGCAAAGAACAGGAGGTCGCCTGGCTTTATTTCGTTCAATTCAACATTTTCCCCTGAGGCTGCCTGATCATGTGCATCACGTGGAATCGTGTATCCATTAGCTTTGCACATGGAGTAGCTAAACCCTGAGCAATCATAGCCGTAGCTGCTCATTCCTCCCCATAAATAAGGCAATTGAAGGAATTGTACACCTGCCGCAACAATGCTTTCTCCATTACCTTTCAGACGAGCATGCAAGGTTTCATACTGACTGATTTCTCCAGCCTTTAACAGTCCCTCTCCTGATGGCGTTTGAACCCGTACCCAATCACCCTCCAACCCTATTATAGGCAATATGGTTTGATAGCTTAATATCATAATAGGCTCATAATCGCTTCCGTATAGAATACTCTTTTTCTCGTCTACGACTGCAATTGTTCCCTCTTCAAGCTTCCAGTCTTGAGTCTGAATGAGCTGAGCCTTCGGAACCCATCCTGGATATCCTTTAGGATTTTTGGACGAAGCTTGGTCGAGAACAATGATTTGCGCCCAATCCTCCTTCTCTTCTGTAATCAGAACCTCTTGACCGAATAACACTTGTGTTTGGACGAGGTTTTGATTACATAGCCCTAAGCTCGTTTCATAGGTCAGGCCATTTAGCCACGCTTCCACATCAGCCGGGTACTCTACTGCTTCTTTATCGATTTCCCTCGCGGAGTCATAAGATGTCCAAACCGTAGCTACCGGAACATTTACTAGCCATTTATATTGAGTTGCCAAGTGAAACCCCTCCCTCTACATGAACATGGCGTATGCCTAGCCCTGGCTCTGATGGCAGGGTAACTTTTCTGCCGTTATATTTAATGCCACCTTCCACTAGCTCCTTCGCCAGCATTAATGGAGCGTCAAAATCAAAGCGGGTTATATTTCTCTTACTGGCTGCAAAGTGTGCTGCAGCTGTAATACCAATCCGCGTTTCAATCATACTTCCAACCATACATTCCATTCCGTTTACCTCTGCAAGCTGATTGATGATTTGGGCCTGATAGATTCCCCCAGATTTCATTAGTTTAATATTAATTAAATCTGCACTTCTAGTTTTAATCACCTCAAAGGCCTGCCGCGGTGAGAAAACACTTTCGTCCGCCATTATCAAAGTATCCACATGATCAGTCACCTGTTTAAGACCAGCTATATCCCAGGCTTTTACAGGCTGTTCAACAAGCTCAATATTTAAATCCATTTCCTCCATTTTACGAATGGCTTGAATGGCTTCCTTCGGTGACCAGCCCTGATTAGCATCCAGACGAATTTTTATTGCCTTGCCTACACGTCCCCTTATTTCACGAATCCGCTCGATATCAGTTAGAACATTATCCTTTCCAACCTTAACCTTCAGTACATCAAAGCCCTGCTGAACATAAGCAACAGCGTCTTCTCCCATTTCTTCAGGTCCGTTTACACTTACGGTAAAGTCGGTTTCAATTTCCTGTTTATGGCCCCCTAAAAACTGATAAAGCGGGAGCTTGCATTGCTGTGACAGACAATCATATAGGGCCATATCAATCGCCGCTTTTGCACTCGAATTTCCGATTAAAATCGATTGAATTCCTTGAAAAAGAGTTTCATAGCTTAATAGACTTTGCTGCTCTAAATATGGCTTTAATACATGGTGAATGGCTGATTCAATGCTTGAAAGAGTTTCTCCAGTAATGACAACAGTTGGCGGAGCTTCCCCCCAGCCGATTATTCCGTTGTCACATGAGACCTTTACTAAGATGGACTCAGCCGTAGTCACAGTGCGAAGTGCCGTTTTGAATGGTTTAATAAGTGGTATTGCTACCCTGTATGTCTCAATTTTGTCTATTTTCATATATACCACCTTTTAAGGTAGTTCAAAAGGAACAGAAGCATAGCACCCTTTGAACGAAATCATTTTACTGTATGCCACTTTCGATTATTAATTGTTTATTTGCAGTATCCAGTTCCGCATTCACACCAAGAGGGATGGAAATATGCGGAGAGCAATGACCAAATCTAAATCCCTTAATAGCAGGCTTATTAGCTAAAAGCGCATAATGATGTATCACCTCATCAAGAGATAAAGAAAGCTCCCTTTCCGGAACACAGTTATTAAAATCACCAATAATGAGTCCTGCTGCATCATAAAGCTTCCCTGCCATATGCAATTGATTTAGCATTCTATCTATAGAACGAGGCTCTTCATTAATATCTTCAATTAATAAAAGCTTGCCTTTAGTATCAATCTCAAATGGGGTGCCGATTGTGCTCGCTATAAGGGACAAATTCCCCCCAGTTATTTCTCCGTTGGCTTTGCCTTCAATTAAAGTTTCTAATGGAGAAATTTCTTCGTTATATTGGATCTCAGTTGGATTGAATAATTGCTTAAAATATTCCTTCGAAAGTGGATCTGCATCCACTTTTCCGATATCAGATGCAAGCATAGGGCCATGAAAAGTAACAAGTCCTGCTAGCTTGCGAATAGCCGTATGCAAAAAGGTAATATCGCTGTAGCCCCAGAAAATTTTCGGGTTGCTTTTAATAAGCTCGTAATCAATATGGGAAGCAATTCTCCCCGTCCCATATCCTCCGCCTGCACAGATAATTGCCTTTACGTCATTATCTGCAAACATCATATGTAAATCTGCTAATCGATCTTCATCTTTTCCAGCTAAATATCCATATTGATCATAAACATGTTTTCCGAGCTTTATCTTTAATCCCAAATCTTCTATGAAAGCGAAAGAACGATACAAATTCTCTTGATTTGGCGGACTGGCTGGCGCAATAATACCGATGGTGTCCCCAGCCTTTAACGCGCGAGGTTTTATTAACATGCTGGCACATCCTTCCTGAAAATTTGACCTTTCCTTAATCAAAATATAAAAATTTCTTCATATTCTTTTTAAAAAAAGGGATGTTCAACCGAACACCCCTTTTGAAATTTAATTTAACTTACAAGTAAGTTAGCATAGATATCTAGCTCCAGCGCCTAGGGGCTCGCCGACTAAGAACGCCGCGTCCTGTGGCAACATCGGCACTAGTACGTCCTGTACGTCGGAGGTCATAAGCCAATCCGACAAGAAGGTTAAAGGGCAACCTTCTCGCCGGCTCGTCTTATGCTTGTCGCCCCTGGGCAAGGCGCTTCCGCTTTTAATTTTTATCCGCCCATTTCAGTTCCATATATCCAACAGGATGGCGAACGATGCCTGAAACAGCTTCATTCTCTAAATTAACTTGGTTATAGAAATAAAGTGGGACGATTGGCATTTCTTCAAATAGGATTTTCTCAGCCTCGTACATCATTTCATAGCGCTTTGCTTCATCTGCTTCATTTTTTGCATCCTTAATTAATTGGTCATATTTTGCATTGCTCCAGCCCGTACGGTTCATAGATAGACCAGTCTGGAAGTTTTCTAGGAAGTTAATTGGGTCCGCATAGTCAGCAAGGAAAGAACTGCGCGAAAATTGGAATTTCAAGGCTTTCTGGTCTTCCGCAAATACGTTCCACTCCATATTTGCAAGCTTCACTTCTACACCCAGATTATCCTTAAACATTTGCTGAAGAGCCTCAGCAATTTTCTTATGTGCATCACTTGTGCTATAAGTGATTGTTACTTCAGGAAGTGTCTCATAGCCTTCCTCTTCCATTCCTTTTGCTAAAAGAGCTTTTGCTTCTTCAACATCTGTTTTTACAAGATCGCCTGCTGTTTCACGGAAATCCTTTCCGTTCGCATCATTAAATCCATATGCAACGAAGCCATAAGCTGGCTTTTGTTTGTTTTTTGTAACAAAGTCAACAATTTGCTGCTGGTCAATGGCCATAGCAAAGGCTTTACGAATATTTACGTTTTGGAACGGCTCCATCGTTACGTTAAAACGATAGAAATAATCCCCTGCCTGATCTTCAACCTTAGCTTTTCCTTCTGAGAGAATTTGTTCAGCTAGATCTGCCGGAACTTCAGAAACGTCAAGCTCACCAGTTTGGAACATTTGGTATTCCGTATTTGTATCATCGATAATGGCCCAATGAACTTTGTCTAGCTTCACTGTTCCAGCATCCCAGTATTGGTCATTCTTTTCCATTACGAAATGGCTGTCATGCTGCCATTCTGTTAAGTTAAAAGGTCCATTTCCAACAAATGATGCTGCTTCAGCAAACCATTTTGGATTTTCAGTTGCTACCTTCTCATTAATTGGGAAGAAAGCCGGATTTGTAATAACACTTAAGAAATAAGCTTGTGGACTAATTAAAGTTACTTCGAAAGTTTTGTCATCAACTGCTTTAACCTTCACATCATCAGCTGAACCTTCGCCATTGTTATAAGCTTCTGCTCCCTCGATGAAATAGCCAAGGAATGCAGCTGGAGATCCTGTTTCAGGGTCTAAAAGGCGTTTCCATGCAAATACAAAATCGCCTGCTGTTACGTCATCGCCATTTGACCATTTTGCATTATCGCGAATGTGGAAAGTATATGTTTTCCCATCCTCTGACACATCCCATTTTTCAGCAGTTGCTGCTTCAGGGTCATGACTTTCACCTAGGCGTGTCAGCCCTTCCATTAAGTTATTTAACCCAGCCCAAGAAACATTATCAAAACCGATTGGAGGATCAAACGAAGTTGGCTCCATGCCATTGTTTAAATAAAGAACCTTTTCAGTTACTACCTCTTCTTCTTTATTGCCATCATCCTTCTCTTTTTCTACAGGCTCTTTTCCTGCATCCTGCTTTGCTGTACAGGCCGCAAGTACCAAAATCAATAGACCTGTTAGCAAGAGTGATAAAACCTTTTTCATGCCATTTCCCCCTTTTTAATATTAATGACCATTTTTACTATTCTCAGCTATATGATAATCGCTGATAGAAAAGAACCTTCAAAGGTCTCATGCCTTCGTACCCTTCTTGCTATATGCAATTAGGGCTATTTAAAAAGCTAGAAACCCTCTGAAAGGTCTGACCTACTTCATACTTGCCAGCATTTTCACAGCACGTTCGTCCTGCAGCCAGCAGTCAACTTGATGTTCATTACTTAGGTGGGTTTTAAATGGATAAGCCCGCTCACAAACCTCCATCGCATAGCTGCATCTTGCTGTAAAAGGGCAGCCTTTCGGAGGTGAAAATAGATCTGGAGGGGAGCCTCCTATCGGGACAAGATCAGCGCCTTCTAAGTCAAGACGAGGAACAGAGTTTAATAAACCCTTCGTATATGGATGCTGCGGTTGATAGAATATTTCTCTTCTCGAACCGGCCTCTACGATTTTTCCGGCATACATGACCGCAATCCGGTCAGCCACTTGGGCAACTACACCAAGATCATGGGTAATGAGTATAATAGATACACCTGTTTTCTTCTGAATATCTTTAAATAAATCTAGTATTTGTGCCTGTATCGTTACATCCAGTGCTGTCGTAGGCTCATCAGCAATCAATACCTCTGGCTGGCAAACGAGAGCCATTGCTATAACAATACGCTGCCTCATCCCCCCGCTAAATTGGTGAGGATAATGCTTTAACCTCTCCTCTGGATCTGGGATGCCTACTAAATCCAGCATTTCTAATGCTGTCTTTTTGGCCTTTTGTCTGGAAATGGATTTATGCTGCAAAATCCCTTCAATAATCTGTTCGCCAATCTTTAAAGTAGGGTTAAGAGCTGTCATCGGATCCTGAAAAATCATCGATATATCTGCCCCACGAATATTTCTCATTTCCGGCTCTTTCAATTTAGTTAAATCGTTTCCTTTAAATAGAATCGAGCCATCCACAATTTTACCTGGCGGATTTGGGATAAGGCGCATAATACTTTGTGATGTTACACTTTTGCCGCAGCCCGATTCTCCCACGATAGCTAGTGTTTCCCCTTTGTATAAGTCAAAGGTAACCCCTCGGACAGCTTTCACTTCTCCTCCGTATGTCTTAAACGAAACATGGAGATTATTTACTTCGAGAACTTTTTCCATGATGATTACCTCCTTAACTTCGGATCAAGTGCATCCTGGAGTCCGTCCCCGAGCACATTAAACGAAAACATGGTCAGTGAAATAAAGAATGCAGGGAAAAATAATCTCCACCAATGACCTGATAGAATAGTAGACAAACCATCGCTCGCCATTGACCCCCAGCTAGCAAAAGGGGGCTGAATGCCTAGCCCCAGAAAGCTTAGAAAAGCTTCTGCGAAAATAGCAGATGGTACAGTTAAAGTCATTTGTACAATAATCGGCCCCATTGTGTTTGGAAGCAGATTTTTCCTAATAATCCTTGATGTTTTCGTTCCGAATGTCTTAGATGCAAGGACAAATTCGTAGTTTTTTATTTGCAGGACCTGCCCTCTTACAATCCGGGCCATTCCAATCCATCCTGTTACAGTAAGGGCGAAGATAATTGTAAATAAACCTGGCCCCATGACAACACTTATTAAAATAACTATTAATAAATATGGCAGTCCGTATAAAATTTCAACTATTCTCATCATGACATTGTCTGTTTTTCCGCCTTTATATCCGGCGATTCCTCCATAGACAACCCCAATGGCAAAATCAATTAAGGCAGCTACGATCCCAACAAACAGGGATATTCTAGCTCCATACCACGTTCGAGAAAATACATCTCTGCCCAGTTCATCTGTCCCAAACCAGTGTTTACTTGAAGGGGGCAAATTTTGATTCATGAGCTTTTGTTCTGTGACATCATGTGGAGAAATGATTGGTCCAAATATCGCCATAAAGGCAAGAAAAATGAGAAAGGTCAGTCCCGCCATGGCTAATTTATTCTTTAATAGGCGTCTCCATGCGTCCTTCCAGTAGCTAAGACTTGGACGAACAACGGCCTCAGCCTCAGCTTGATTACTTTTTTTCGGAACAAACCATTCATCTGGAATGTCTGCTGCAATATGTCGATCATGCTGTTTTTTTAGTTCCATTAGGCCGCCTCCTTTTTATGCAGCTTGATTCGAGGGTCGAGGATGCCATAAGCAATGTCCACTAAAAATAGCATCATAATTAGAATTGAGCTGTAAAAAACTGTTGTCCCCATGATGACAGGGTAGTCTCGTTGATTAATACTTTCCACAAAATACTTTCCCATGCCCGGGATGGCAAAAATCTTTTCGATAACAAATGTCCCCGTCAGAATACTGGCTGCAAGTGAGCCTAATACTGTAACGACCGGCAATAGTGCATTTCTTAATGCATGTTTAAAAACAATTTTCACTGGTGACAATCCCTTTGCTTTTGCTGTCCTAATATAATCCTGTGTCAGTACTTCAAGCATACTGGCTCTCGTTAACCTGGCGATGATGGCCATTGGGCCTGTTGCAAGTGCTAACGTTGGCAGGATCATATGCTTCGGACTCACCCATGTAGCAACAGGAAGGATACCCCAGTTAACAGCCACTTGTTGAATAAGAAGGGTGGCCATTACGAAGTTTGGAATCGAGATCCCGAGAACAGCTATCGTCATGGCCATATAATCAATGAAGCCATTATGACGAAGGGAAGCAATCACTCCAAGTGTGATACCGGATAGAACCGCAACAATTAAAGTCACAATCCCTAGCTCAAACGAAACCGGGAATCCCCTTCCAAGCATTTCGTTGACGGTTTGAGATGATTTTTTAATTGAAGGTCCAAAGTCTAATGTAGCAACTGATTTCAAATACATTCCATATTGAACATAAAGCGGTTTATCCAAGTGATAGAACTTTTCCAGGTTCCTTTGAACCGTCTCATTCGTAGCCCTTTCCTCGTTAAATGGAGAGCCTGGTATCGAATGCATGAGAAAAAAGGTAAGCGTAACGATTAGCCAAAGTGTTACCAGCATGGCAATGAGGCGTTTTACAATGTAAGTTGTCATTTAATAACACTTCCTAACAGAATGATGTTCTCATCGCTAATTCAACCATGACCAGCATTGCTCTATAGGCTTCAAGAATATCCTTTGCCTGATAACGGACGATGGTCGAGTTTTCTTCAATCTCAGTACCTGGCATTAAAGCAGCCCATTCTGCTTGCCCGTAGTTGGCAAATTCGATTCTGAGAAGCGGATTATCTGGCGGTGCAAGCGGTTTCACTAAATCGCGATTTTTCAGAGCCTCGGCAGTTTTCTCTCTTAGAAGCTCGCCTGCTTTTGCAGGTGTTAATGATTTAACGGCTGAACGGGTAATCGTTTCCTTTACAACCGCAGTGGTTACATTTGGAATTAGCTGCTCCGCTTCCAATGCGGCACGGTCGTCTCCCGCTACCATAATGACAGGAACTCCATAGTAGCCTGCAACATAAGCATTGAGACCCATCTCTCCGACTGCCACGTCATTGATATACATATTGCGTACGCCAAAAATCATCGAATGGGACATTGCTCCCTTCATGGAAGCCCTTGCATGATAACCGACAAAAACAGCTCCAACGAAAGTTGAATCCAACCCTTGGACCATTGAATAAGGCTTAACATCTCCTACTATTACTTGAGCCTCTGGATGGAGGTTTTCTATGAGAAGATTATTCATTTTCGAATGGCTATCATTTACTAATACCTCTGAACAACCTTGGTCATAGGCTGCTGTAATAACATAGTTAGCCTCTTCAGTCATAATCCTTCTGCTTCGCTCGTAATTATGCTTGGAAGAATCAACATGTGTATAGTCAGCCAGACCTGTAATCCCTTCCATATCAACAGATATGTATAGCTTCATTTATATGTCCCCCTATTATAGTTTAATAGAATTTATCAAAAAACAACTTCTTTTGAAGAAACATACAGTATTTGAAATAAAAACCCAGCTGCCAGAGAAAATAATCATCTCTAACAGCTGGGTTTCATCTGCGTTTAACAGAAAAAGCAGCTTATTTATTCATTATTTGGGTATATTTAATATTCGCATTCTTAAAAGCCACCATTAAAGCCTTTTGAGATGATCCAAAATAACGCTGTTCAATTTCTTCCAGCACATGATCCACTTCTAGGATGGATTTTCCTACAAATAGTGATTTAATAAAAGATGAAGTCAATGCAATCGTGGATGAACATTCCGCATCAACTATTTGGTCGGTTTCTCGGTTGATGACAAGACCAATGAAGAAACCATTATACTTTTGCATAATCGGATTGTTCGAAGAAGTCTTACTGTCGCCAATAATATAAACAGTATTTTGCTGAAACATGAACATGCCTCCTGCAGAGCAAGGATATTACATGGGGTGTTAATGTGGTTAACATAAACATTCAATGTAATGCATAAGCCCTTACTAGGATTGTAATACAACAGAGTCAGACTGACAACCACTTAATAAGATTTTTCTAAATATTTTATTAACTGTTATTTTATTTTATTGCTTATTTTACGTCCAATAATACCTTGTCCCTTGCATGCTGAAGAAGCAGTTCACCCGTTATTAGTTTCTCTCCTCCGCCTTGAGCAAACTGATCGTTTCCTCCACCCTTTCCATTTATTAAAGGAAACAGCTCACTTGAAATACTCTTCATACTAACAGTCTGCTGGGCGCCTCTTGCACATACAAATTGCAGCTTGCTTTCCGTTTCATTCACTAAGAAAACAATAACTTCATTAGAAAGAGCAGTCATCAATCGGGCTAGCTTCTGAAGATCCTGAATAGACCGATTCTGAAAAACTTCATTAACGATCTTCCTATTTTCTGTATGATCTATTGAACTAAGAAGATCCTTTGCTTCATAGGACAAAAGCAATTCCTGCATAGCTTCTAATGACTTTTCGCGATCTTTTCCATTCTCTATTAGCTTTTTAGCTGCTGCCGCAAGATCTTGTTCCGGTGCATTTAACAGATCTGTCAACTCCCTGAGTACTTTATGCTTTTGATGGAGCTGGGTTAAAACCCGTCCTCCGCAAACAAAGTGAACCCGGATTTTATTTTTTTGCCGTTCCCAATCCAATATTTTGATAGGCCCAACTTCAGCCGTGGATTTCGGATGAGTCCCGCCGCAGCCGTTATAATCAAAATCAGGAATGATCACAAGGCGGATATTTTCGGTAACAGCAAGTTCCTTCCGTAATTGAGATTTGGAAAGTTCATCCTCCGAAACCCATTTCGTTTCGATTGGCCGCCCCTCTAACACAATTCGATTCGCTAACAGCTCTGCTTCCATCGCCTGTTCCTCTGTAAGCTCGCTAACATCTAAATCAATCGATACCATTTCTCTTCCTAAATGAAAACCTATCGTTGCAAAATTAAAAAGCTCTACAAAAGCCGCCGTTAAAATATGCTGGCCCGCATGCTGCTGCATATGATCAAAACGCCTGTCCCAATCAATTTCACACGCAACCATGTCAGCAGTTTCACCAAGCTCGGCCTCTAAATAATGGCGGATTTCTCCGTCAATTTCTTCCACATCAATAACCTTCACACCATTCAAGGCGCCAGTATCATAAGGCTGGCCCCCGCCCGTTGGATAGAAAGCTGTTTCATCTAAAACAGCAAACCATCTGCCCTGCTCATCCTTCTCTTGTTTCAGTAAATGGGCACGGAAGGATTTCATATAAGGATCTTTATAATATAACTTACCGTCCAATGTTTTAATCCCCTTTGCTTTTTCTTAAAAACACCTATTCTATCGTTTGTTTTCCTCTTTCGTAATATTGCTTCATTTCTTTCTCAGGCACCATGCTTCCGCCTGTTCCCCAGACGATGTGCACTGCATTGTTTAAATTTGACTGAAGCTGATTCTTTTCCGTATATGCTTTCCCCGTTTCGGATTGTAATAATTCGATATAAGTTGAGAAACCTGCAAGAGCGGATGGCTCTAGAAAAATCCCCTCTGTATCAGCAAGCAATGTCAGGAAGGAAAATAATTTTTCATCTTCTACAGTTGAAATTCCACTAATTTTATTTTCAATCGTTTTGCCAATAAATTCAGATGGGCGCCCAACAGCTAGTCCGTCAGCTTCCGTTTTGTTATCAATGCCAAAATCCTGAACGGCTACTTTATCATGAAGTCCCGTCATTAAACCAAGGAGCATACATGGGGAATGAGTCGGCTCTACGAAGAAACAATGGACATTATCTCCGAATACAAGCTTAAGGCCGAATGTGACTCCTCCTGGCCCTCCACCTACACCACATGGCAGATAAACAAATAATGGATGCTCCTCATCCACCTTAATATTCGTATCCTCCAGCTGCTTCTTCAAACGAATGGCTGCTACTGAATAGCCTAGGAAAAGATGCTTAGAGCTTTCATCATCAACAAAATACATATTCGGATCCTCATTTGCCTGCTTTCTGCCCTGTGCAACGGCTTCACTAAAATCCGATGCATGCTCAACGACAACTACTCCCTTTTCGCGAAGCAAATCCTTTTTCCACTGCTTGGCATCAGCCGACATATGAACGAACACTTTGAAGCCGAGCTTCGCGCTCATAATGCCGATGCTAAGCCCTAAGTTTCCTGTTGAACCTACAGCAATGGAGTAGCCTGAAAAAAAGTCTTTATATTTTTGCTCAGCCAATATGGAATAATCATCCTTGAGCGAAAGCAGCTCATGTGTTAGGGCTAATTCCTCGGCATATTTCAGTACTTCATAAATTCCGCCTCTCGCCTTAATAGAGCCAGAAATCGGAAGGTGGCTATCCCCCTTCAAAAACAAGTTTCCAGGTAAAACATGTTGATAAAACTCTTCTAACCTAGTTTTCATCTTCGGAATCGGAAAGAGCGGTGATTCAATAAATCCCTTTTCCTTCGCCGTTTCTGGAAATACCTTTGCAATGTACGGGGCAAAGCGTGCCAATCTTTCTTCCGCATCGATGACATCTTCCATCGTCATGGAAGAAGGCTCCGCGATTGACTTGTACTTCGGATTCGTCCAAAAAACTTCCTTTAACTTAGTCATTTCTGAAAGCACCGGGTATTCCTTTTCCCATTCTTCTATCGATTTCCCTTGAATAACATCAGTTTGCATCAAAATCATCTCTTTTCTACATTTTTATCTTGTTATTTTGACTGAAAAAAAGCACTTTTACAAGGCAATACGCGAAATAATCGAAAAATTTATTATTTAAGTGATAAGTTTGATAATTTAATATGAAAATAACAAGAGCAGTAAAGGATGGGTATGTTGAACCGATCTTTTCAAAAAGTGGGGATTGATACGTAGCACCGATTTCCCCTTCATATGGATGATCGAGCCGTATATAAAAAGTTGTGACTTCTCCTTTTAAGTATGCCAAATATTTGGCTGGGTTTGATGACTGAAGTTGACTATTGTTGGTAGGAGCGGGTATCTAAACGGGCTATTGATGACCGCTCGCACCTCAAAACCCTTGGAGCAGGAACCATAGCCTATGTTTGGTGACCGTGATTGGCTATTTTGGACGGGAGCGGGCACCTAAACGGGCTGATGATAACCCCTCACCGATCAAAACCCTTGGAGCGGGAACCAGTGGCTGTAGGTGATTTTTTTAATATATAGAATAGACAAATTCCATCATTACAAGGATAGGGAACATTATGTTAAGATAAAAATGTATGCGGTTACAACACAAGGAGAGGGATTTATTATGAAAGTAAGAGACTTCATGATTACAAAAGTTTTTACTGTGAAACCTTCGAATACTGTCAAGGAATTGTTAAGTATACTCAATTCCAATCGAATTGGCGGTGTACCAGTTGTTGATGATAAAGGTCATTTGGTCGGTATGGTATCAGATGGAGACATATTACGCTACCTGTCTCCAAAGCCCATAGGTATCGCTGGCCTTGTTTATATAATAGAAGATGGGAAAATTGAGGATGTAATAAAAGAAAAGTTGGATACACAAGTAAAAGAAATTATGACCAAAAGAAATCTCCTCTTCGTATCACCTGATGATGATTTTGAAATAACAATTCGATTATTATGCAGGCATCATTATAAAAAACTTCCTGTAGTCAATGGGGCTGGCCGCGTCATTGGTGTTCTGAGCAGAGGAGACATAATAAATAATATTTCGAAAAAGATTATTTCAACTTAACCCCCAAAAAATGAAACCATTCGCAACACTTTTACGAATGGTTTCTTGAAATTATTTTAGCATTTGAAAAAAGCTGTTCTATCCTAAAAAGAAATTCTACTACCCGCGTACTGCTTCTGTCGATTTCACCGCAGCAGGAGATTTTTCCTTTACTGCACTTGATTTTTTTACAAATAAAGAGCATATTAACCCAACTACAGAAATCCCAGTAATAAAGGAGAAAGTATATTTTATTCCAGCAGCTAATACCTCTGGTTGGGAAGCATTTGGAACATCAATCACATATCCACTTTGACCAGCAGTAAATAAAGTAATCGCGATAGCTGTACCTGCTGCCCCGGCTACTTGGTTCAATGTATTCATAGCCGCTGATCCATCTGCATATAATTCACGCGGCAATTGATTAAGTGCATTTGTTTGTGATGGCATCATTACCATCGTTATCCCAAAGAAGAAGATCATAAATGCTACGATTATCTGCCAAGCAGGTGTTGTTGATGAGATTACGGACGCAAACATGAGATTTGCAATCAAGATAACAATAGAACCAATAATGACAAAAACACGTGGGCCAAATTTATCAAATAGAGTCCCAACAACCGGTGACATAACCACGTTGACGGCATTACCAGGAAGTAATAATAAACCAGCCACCATCGCACTATATAATAAAGCACCCTTTAGATACATAGGCAATAGAATTCCAGTTGCTAAAATCATTAAAATACCAAGAAACATCATCGCTGTTCCCAATGTAAACATAGGATACTTAAACACACGTAAATTAACCATAGGCTGAGGCATTTTCATTTGTCGGATACCAAATAATAGAAGTGCGATAATCCCTACAAGTAATGGTGCCCATACTTTAGGAGATGAGAAGCTTGCTTCTGCCATCGTTGCCAACGCGTAAATTAATCCGCCAAAACCGATTGTTGATAAAGCAACTGATGAAACATCGATTTTAGGTTTTGTAATTTCCGAAACATTTACAATCTTAGCTACAGCAAAAAGTGTCAATAATACATATAAAATGGCACTAATCCAGAAAATATAATGCCAGCCCAATGTACTAATAATAACCCCCGAAAGTGTTGGTCCTAAGGCTGGGCCTAATGTAATAACAAGCCCCATAAGCCCCATTACAACTCCACGTTTATGAACAGGGAAAATAATTAACAGAACACTCGTCATTACAGGTATCAGAATACCCGTTCCGATAGCTTGAACTAAACGGCCAATTAATAACATCGTAAAATCTAAGGATAACGCTGCTAAAATCGCTCCCAACAGCGAAATAATAAGTCCCCCAATAACTAATTGTCTAGTCGTAAACCATTTCATTAACAGTGCTGAAATCGGCACTAAAATGGCTAAGACTAATAAATATCCTGTTGTTAGCCATTGTGCAGTTGCAGCTGTAATAGAAAATTGCTCCATAACATTTGATAATGCCATATTTAATGCTGTTTCACCAAATAATCCAATAAATGCACCAAACATTAAGATAAATGCCATTGTCTTTGGATTTTTTACTTGAATTTGTGTATTCATAAAAATTTCTTTATCTCCTTTTAAATTAAATAAACCCAACACCCTTAAATCCTATTTGTTGGAAAAGCGTTGTCGCGATGTCGATTATCAGCGATTTTGTATCCATTTTCGTGGTAACCTCCTGCATACCAACCGAATGTTCATAAATATATCAAAAATTTTTCCTTAACGTCAACCAAATTGACAATAATTTTTTGTTAAGTTATTATTAACTTAGTTGACAATATATCAAGGAGGAGCAAATGTTTAATATTGGAGATTTAATCATCTATTCCGCACATGGCATTTGTAAAATTGATGATATTTGTGAAAAAACAGTTGCAGGTATTACAAGACCGTATTATGTATTACATCCAATGGAAAATGATCATCAATTAACGATAAGTACTCCTGTTGATAATGATAAAGTAGTCATGCTTGAACTAATTCGTAAAGACGAAGCCAATGAAATACTTGAATCTTTTAAAGATCCAGGGGTAAAGTGGGTTGAACATGCAAACATGCGTTACAATGACTATAGTGAAATTGTAAATGCTGGTGATCGAAAAGAAATTGCTAAAGTGGTTAACACGTTGATGAGGAAAAAAATAGAATATGAGCTGAACGAAAAAAAACTTTATGAACAAGATCGTAAACTTTTGAACTCAACACAAAATATTTTGTTTAAAGAATTAGCTATTTCATTGAATCTTACTTTTGACGCGGTAAATGAAATGGTAATAAACCTGATTAAGGGAATTGAATAGATAAATTCTTCTCCATATTGACTGCTTTGATCTAAAAAAACCCCTGCTTCGTTAACAAGATTAACAAAGCGAGGGGTTTTAGTTTCTTTTTAGCTTTTAAATGTCCCATTCTAATTTTAATAAATTTTTAAGCATATTTACTTGTTCAGCGCCTATTTTTTCAGCAATTTTATTCTCAAGCTGGGCTTTCAAGGCTTCGTTTTTTTCGTAGCACTCTTCACCTAAGGCTGTTAGCTGGATACACTTCTCTTTCTTGTTGTTTTCTACATTATGGACTTCTACTAATCCTTTGGCAGAAAGATTTTTAATAAACTTATGGATCGCCTGGCGAGAAATATTTACATTTTTTGTAACATAGGAAATAGTAGGTCTCTTTTTATAAATCCTGGCCATAATATACCATTCAGAATTTGAGATATAAATCTCACTTTTATCGTTCCAGGCTTTCTCTGAAATTCTTCGGACCAAGCTATGACGTTCACTTATTAAATCAATAAGATCTAAATTTTGTAATTCAGAGTTTGAAATCAAATGATTCACTCCCATCATAATCCTCGCCACTTACTATACAAAACCCGATATTGGATGTCAATTTGGTACTTCCAATAGATTACTAGGCCGCATAAAAAAGAGAAATAGGAGATGATCCCATTTCTCGTAAAATCAATTTATGCTATTAATCCTACTTGACCTTTTTTACTTGCCCCGTAACAAACTGCAGCCATGCATAAACCCCTATCTTAACCGTTTCTGCCACAGCGGAATCCTTACTTGGGTCTAAACAAACAAAATCAATATGTCTTACAGCTGGATTCTGTCCGATTTCCAATAAGGCTTCAAATAATTCAATAGCTGTCATTCCACCTGGAGTTGATGCAGGTACACCTGGTGCTAGGGATATATCTAACACATCCATATCAACAGTTACGTAAATGCGGTCAACTTGATCTGATAATTTTGTTAAGGCATCCTGAATGGTTTTGATCATTCCATTTTTACGTGCATGCTTTAAAGTCACCATTTGAATCTGATGCTCTTTTGCATAATCAACAAGCGGCTTTGCATTAAAATAACCGTGTAATCCGATATTAAAAACATGTTCCCCTTTTACGATGCCGCCATCAATTAATTGTCGGATAGGTGTCCCATTGGCTGGTCCGAGTTCAGCAGGATCTCTTACATCAAGATGGGTATCTAGCTGCAAAATCCCAATCGTTTCATTAGGAAAAGCATCCTTAATCCCGCGAACAGAGCAGGCAGTTATGGAATGGTCACCGCCAATCATGCACGTTACCGTTTCCGGATAAGCCTCTACTATTGATGCTGTAGAGGATCGGATACGCTGATGGGATAACAAAATATCTGTTGTATGCATGGCAACATCGCCCGCATCTGCCACACGATAGGCAGATAAGTCTACATCCTCATCTAAATTATAGGTGGCAAAGCCTTTCCACATCCGCCGAAATTCAGTCGGATACAAGGAGGCGCCAGATACGCTTATAGAGGACCGTGAAATCGGTGCCCCATATAAAATCAGATCAGGCTGTTCCTTCATTTCATGAAGAGGACGAACCCAATGATGAACATAAGTGGGCTCTCCTTCTCCTTTATTCCAAGACCATTCCGGCTTTTGAAACCAATTCTCTTTCATATTTCTTACACCACCTGAACGCCTTTTTTCCACACTGATTTCACATGGTTGACGCCGAATAAATATTGCAATTCTTGATAGCTTTTAACATTCCAGAGAACGATGTCTGCTTGTTTGCCAACTTCCAAAGACCCGATCTTTTCCTGACGATTGATCGCACAAGCTGCATTATAGGTTGCTGCTGTTAAGCTTTCGGCAGGTGTTAGTCTCATAGAGATGCATGCTAGATTCATAACGAGCGGCATAGAAGTAGTTGGTGAAGATCCAGGATTGCAGTCAGTAGAAATGGCAACTGCAACACCTTCATCAATCATTTTTCTTCCTGCCGCTGCCTGTTCACGTAAGTAAAGGGCAGTCGCCGGCAGTAAGCAAGCAATCGTTCCAGATTTGGCCATTGCTTGAATGCCCTCGTCTGATGCCTTCAATAAATGCTCAGCTGAAATGGCACCAACCTTGGCCGCTAACTCCGCCCCGCTATACGGTTCAATTTCATCCGCATGTATTTTAGGAATTAGGCCTAATCGTTTCCCAGCTTCTAAAATACGCTCTGATTGTTCCGGAGTATAAACACCCTTTTCACAGAAAACATCATTAAACTCTGCTAGCTTTTCCTCTGCTACTATAGGCAGCATTTCTTCAATTAAATGATCAACAAATTCATCTTCTCTTCCTTTAAAATCAGATGGAACCGCATGCGCCCCCATAAAGGTCGGAACAAGATCAATAGGATGAGATTCCTGCAGCTTTTTCATCACCCTTAATTGCTTCAATTCCGTTTCAAGATTCATCCCATAGCCGCTTTTTCCTTCCACAGTTGTCACACCATGCTTTAAGAAAGAATTTAGTCTGTGTGTTGTTTGTTCAATCAATTCTTCTTCAGATGCTTCACGGGTCATGCGGGTCGTCGCATGAATCCCGCCGCCCGCATTCATAATGTCCATATAAGTTGCGCCCTCAAGACGCATTTCAAATTCACGTTCACGGCTGCCGCCATAAACAACATGTGTATGTGGATCAACAAGCCCTGGGGTAACTAAGTGCCCAGCAGCATCTACAATTTCAGCATCTTGTACCCTTGCGGCGTAAAGCTTTTCAAGTTCCTTCGTAGTCCCAACAGCCTGAACAACACCATCTTCAATCCATAGGCTTCCGTCCTCTATTAATCCTAGCTCAGACATCGCTTCCCTAGAACGCGGTCCCTTACCTTCCGAAGAAAGCGTTGCTAGCTGCGTAATATGTTTAATCCAAATCGGTTTTACCATACTTATTCATTCCCTTTTTTTAACATCGGAATATTGACGCCCTTTTCACGCGCTGTTTTCTCTGCCAGCTCGTAACCTGCATCGACATGTCGGACAACTCCCATACCTGGGTCAGTTGTTAACACACGCTCAAGGCGGGCTTCAGCTTCCTTCGTTCCATCTGCAACAATAACCATACCTGCATGCAGTGAGTAGCCCATGCCAACGCCACCGCCATGGTGGACAGAAACCCATGTTGCGCCGCCAACTGCATTAATCATCGCATTCAAAATTGGCCAGTCAGCTACAACATCTGATCCATCCTTCATTCCTTCTGTTTCACGGTTCGGTGAAGCTACTGAACCAGAATCAAGATGGTCACGTCCAATCACAATCGGCGCCTTTAATTCACCTCTTGCTACCATATCGTTGATGATTTTTCCAAATCGTGCACGCTCTCCGTAGCCTAACCAGCAAATGCGGGATGGAAGGCCTTGGAATTGAATTTTTTCGCGAGCCATCCGAATCCAGTTGCAAAGGTGAGTATTATAGCTGAATTCACGCAGAATAACCTCGTCTGTTTTATAAATATCCTCAGGGTCGCCAGAAAGAGCTACCCAGCGGAAAGGTCCTTTTCCTTCGCAGAATTGTGGACGAATATAGGCTGGAACGAACCCAGGGAACGCAAATGCATTTTCTACTCCTTCATCCTTCGCAACCTGACGAATATTGTTGCCGTAATCAAATGTAATCGCGCCTTTTTCCATCATATCAAGCATCGCCTGAACATGCTTTGACATTGACGCCTTGGAAAGCTTCACATATTCCTCTGGATTTGCTTGTCGTAATTCTGCAGCTACTTCTAATGACATTCCTGAAGGAACATAGCCGTTCAGTGGATCGTGAGCAGACGTTTGATCTGTTAAAACATCTGGAATAAATCCTTTTGCAATCATTTCTGGTAAAATATCTGATGCATTTCCGATTAAGCCAATGGATAGAGCCTTGCCAGCTAACTTAGCTTCCTGCGCCAGCTGAATTGCTTTATCGAGAGAATCTGTTTTTACGTCTGTATAACGAGTTTCGATTCGACGGTCAATTCTCGTTTCATCAACGTCAATCCCAATACAAACGCCGCCATTCATCGTAACCGCAAGAGGCTGAGCGCCACCCATTCCTCCAAGCCCAGCTGTTACGGTAATCGTATTTTTCAGCGAATTATTAAAATGCTGCTTTGCAAGCTCAGCAAACGTTTCATAGGTTCCTTGAACAATCCCTTGTGAACCAATATAAATCCAGCTGCCTGCTGTCATTTGCCCATACATCATTAGACCTTTTTTATCGAGTTCATGGAAAGTATCCCAATTCGCGTAGGCAGGGACAATGTTAGAGTTTGCAAGAAGAACCCTCGGTGCATCTGTATGTGATTTAAAAATAGCAACTGGCTTTCCTGATTGAATAAGTAAGGTCTCATCATTTTCGAGTTCTTTTAAGGATTTTACAATGGCATCAAAGCATTCCCAGTTTCGCGCGGCTTTGCCTATTCCTCCATATACAACGAGATCCTCCGGGCGCTCAGCAACATCAGCATCCAAGTTATTCATAAGCATACGAAGTGCCGCTTCTTGCTGCCAGCCCTTTGTATTCAATTCTGTTCCTCGGTAACGTACAACCTTTTCACTTGCAACTGTTTTCATTATCTTTACCTCCCTTTGTTTATATTTTTATTGTATAGGGAAATTTCAGATAATTATTTATAAAATAATGATAATCTTATACTTTATTGCATTGATTTTTATATTATTACTGTTTTTTATAAAATGTTTCATTAGCTTGATGATTTTTAATAACATATTAGAAATTACTATAACCGCTGCGGTATGCTGACGGTGTACAGGATTCATACTGCTTGAATTTAGAATTAAAGTACGTTTGATGGGAATAGCCCGTTAATCTTGCTACTTCCTCTAAGGGCAAATTCGTTTCTTGAAGCAGGCGTTTTGCTTCACGAATTCTTACTTGATGAAGGAGGTCCCTAAAGGATATTCCTGATTCCATTGAAAAACGCCGGCTAAGTGTGCTTTTATTGATTCGAAGAGCCTCAGCGCAAGCCGCTAGATTCCATCCTGCATCCCAATAATTTGCTTCTATTAATTCTCTTGCTTTTTCAACTAGAGAACGCGGACCTTCCTGAAGAAGCTGGGCTTCAACCTGATTAAGCAAACGGCTAGTAAAAGTGAGAAGCTCTTGAACAATTTGATAAATGACTGGTTTGTGAATAATTTGCTGAAAGATTTCATGGTAAGCAGCTTCTAATGTTGCACTTTGAAGATTATATGACTTCATATGCCTGCGAATTTGGGCAAGCACACTTGTTAGACGAATACGAACCATTTCAGGATCGGGGTATGGCTTTTCATATGTCAGAAATTCATGTTCTACCCAGTCCTTAATTGCCCGTATATTTTGCTTTTCCAGCATCTCAATCCATTGCCGCTGTTCAAGAGGAGTGAGGAAGGGGTCTAATTCTCTAGAAAGCATTTGATCATTTTCCGCTAAAATAATATCGTATCCTTCAAAGAAAATCCTCTTCGTCAGCTGCCGTGTTTGCTGGTATTTAGCCTTTAGAGAAAATTCGGTCGACTCGATATTAATCACAATAGCTAAAGGCTCGTCCATCCTTTCCTTCCACTTCGTTAAAAAAGATTGATAAACCTCCTGTAAAATTTCAATCTTATCCGTTTCCTGAACACAAAGGATAAAATCGGATAGGGCAAATAATGTATAGTTACCTGGAAAAGAGTATCGCTGCAGGGCATCATACACAAGGCGAAGAGTATCCGGATTAGGTGTTAAGAACGCTACCATTGTGATTGGAAAGCTATACTTTCTATCTGATAAAAAAAGGTCCGGGTAATCGATCATATCAGCATTAGGTTTACTAGCTGTTTGATTCAAATAGAAGGGTTGTTCATTACGCGTTTGGTAACGAAGCTGTTGAATATGTTTAACTAGGTCATCTGCTGAAAAAGGGCGAAACAAAACATCCTCCGCCCGAAATCGGAGAGCCCGATACGCCGTTTGAAAAATCCGTTCCGAAGAAATCCCCAGCCAGCGAATTTTTAGCTGCTGGAGCCGGCTACATAGCCGCTCACTTTCGGGGCCCCATCGATCCATATCCACTATGACAAGCTGTGGCAGTTGTTTATGTACAGACTGAATTAGCTCCTCAATAGTATCCCACTGACTCAGCCTCACTCCAGCTAAATGTGATTCAATAATCCAGCGGATTCCCTGAGCTTCTAATGAATCCTTACCGAGTATGTGTATATCCATAGCAAACACCCCTTAAAACATGGTATGAATGATGTCCCGTTTGTTTAATTATATTATTCTCCTAAATATAATGGTTTCCCTTTATTATGAGTAGTCCAATGTGGAAAGATATTATTCGAAATACAGGGGGCATCATGGCATTTTCGGGAAAAAGTTTTAATCAAACGTTTAATTAAATCCGAATAAAATCTAATTAATCAAACGTTTAATTAAACCCTCAATCCCTTGTGGCTGTTGCATTAAACGGCTAATCAAACGTTTGATTAAATTTTTAAAAAAGCCATTTAAACAAACGTTTGATTGAAATTCTGGTGGAAATTATTTGTTATTGTAAGAAATTATTTAGAGGTGGGTCTAAATAATGAGTGGTTCTGTTTTTGTGAAGAAACATTGTAAATAGGAGACCAAACTACCCTTGATTTCGTATGAATATTAAAATACTAAATGGAAATAGGAAGTAAAAGCGTATAGAATTGTTCAGGGTGAGCAAATTGGCGGACTGTGGTCCGTTATTGTTCATTCATCATTTTAAAGTGTTCAGTACCATAATCCTCTGAGCGTATGCCATTTTCACCGCTAATCAAAGCGGTAATTTATTTATAAGCAGTGCTTTATTTAAGTGTAAAACAAATCGTCATCGTCTTTAGCAGAACTTGTTCTTAATGCTCGAAGTAACCCAGCCCCCTGTTACACACTAAAAAATATTATTCCATATTTGATTAAATACGTGAATTTTGACCAAGAATTTATTAATCAAACGTTTAATTAAAATCCAGATTTCGGCCTTTAAACAAACGTTTAATTAATTTTTAATTGCTTGGGGCTGTAAGCACGGATCATTAATCAAACGTTTGATTGAATTTGAAAAATAACGTATTAATCAATCGCTTGATTAACATCTTTAATCATGTTTAACTATTATGCAAAAATAACTTTTAATTATTTCCCCCACTTCTCCTCCATCCATAATTTAATCCTTCCATTAATTCCAAATTAAGATCTGTTTACAACTTCTCAAGAATTATTATCCAATTTATGTGCATATACATTTAGAGGGAAAAATATTATTTTTGGGGTGAGTGCGTTGAATAGAGTAGGAAAAGATGATTTTAAGCTAGGCTTTGTGCCTCATCATAATCATGGTTCTGTAGATTATACTTCTGTTAGTGACGGACATGTCCATCAGTGTTTAGATATTACTTCTCCACCTATCCAAACCCAGGACGGGAATCATATTCATTATACAGAGGGATATGTCCTTTTTGAGGATGGTCATAATCACCAT
The DNA here is from genome assembly GCF_036965125.1 of Bacillus sp. JJ1503. Classification (NCBI taxonomy): domain Bacteria; kingdom Bacillati; phylum Bacillota; class Bacilli; order Caryophanales; family Bacillaceae; genus Bacillus; species Bacillus sp. JJ1503. The sequence goes on along the minus strand of NZ_JBALOZ010000086.1, from coordinate 39,332 downwards.
TACAAAGCTTATTCAGGCCCTGCAATCCCTGTCGGCAATGGCATGCATGTTCATTATTATGACTTCTATACAACTGAAAGCGATGGCCATCGTCATCGGGTAAAAGGTGTTGACCAGCCCGCACCTGGCAGCAAATAACCGATATGGCAAAACCCGAATCTTTGGCAATGTCTAACCTGCCTAGATTCGGGCTTTTTAACGTTTTATATTCCTTTTCTTTATTTCACTTTTACAGATCTACACTTTAAAGGTTCCAATTAACAGCTTCAATTCCTCTGCCACTTTCGATAAAGCAAGGGAAGACGCAGCTATTTCTTCCATGGATGCGAGCTGTTCTTCGGTTGCAGATGAAACCTCCTCTGTTCCGGTTACAGCTGTGGCCGCGACTTCATTCACGATATTAATCGCATTAAGAATATGCTCTGAACTTGCAGCCATTTGCTGGACAGCCGATGAGACATCAAGTATATCACTAGCTACCTCTTTAACAGCACTTTGAATTTGCTGGAATGATTCTCCTGCTGTATTTACGATTCCAATTCCCTCATTTACCTCAGTAAAAGCTTGTTCCATTGATAAAATAGCTGATTGTGTTTCACTTTGGATGGAGGTAATTAATGTTGAAATTTTTTGAGCTGACCCAGCTGATTGTTCTGCGAGCTTTCGAACTTCATCAGCTACAACAGCAAATCCTCGTCCGCTTTCCCCTGCCCTAGCAGCTTCAATTGCCGCATTCAAGGCAAGAAGGTTTGTTTGAGCTGATATATCTGTAATCACCTCGATAATAGATCCGATTTCCTTTGACCGTTCTCCTAACCCCTTAATCGTATCTCCTAATAAAGAGACGGTTTGATTGATTGAATTCATTTGGAGAATAGCATTTGAAATGGTTTCATTTCCTTCAGATGCTTTTTCAGAGGTAATTAATGCCGCATCGGACACATTTTGCGCATTACCAGCTATTTGACGAACACCATCAGACATTTCATTAATAGTTTTCTTTGTTTCTCCAACACTATGAACCTGCTGATCTGTACCCTCTGCTAATTCTTGAATAGTCCTTGCAATATGCTCTGTTGCTTTGTTTGTCATTTCTGTACTTGCTGTTAACTCTTCAGCGGAAGCAGCAACATGTTCAGATGTCAGGGAAACTTGTTTGATCAGCCCTTGAATTCCGTTTATCATGCTGTTAAATGATTCCGTTAATCGTCCAACTTCATCTTTGGAATCAATTTTACCTTGTATAGTAAAATCGCCCTTTTCAGCCTTTGACATAAGATTCTGAATTTCCTTCACGGGCTTCGTTATAAGATTAATAATGACCCATCCAATGCCTGTAAAGAGGATAGCCGCAAGTAAAGAAACAAATAGCATGATCATCGTTGCCTGGTTCTTCATTTCTTCATTGACCTGATTTAAATGTTCAGATGCTTTAATATTGCTGTCGCTAATTACATCTGAATATCCGCTAACAGAAACCCTAACACTATTAAGCTGTGTAGAATACGCCAAATAGGCCTGCTCCCGCTTACCTGCTAAAGCCAAATCAACAATTCCATTAAGCTCTCTTTCGTAAGCTTTCAGATGCTCTTGAAGATGTGTGAAGTTTTGCTTTTCATCCCCATCCAATTCAGTCGCTTCATATTCCTTCATAAGCTGATTGTTTTGCTCAAATCTCTCATTAATTTTTGTTTCTAAATCAACCTGCTTTGCTCTATCATCCGTTATTATTAATTCTAGTACATAAGAATCAAGCGCACGATTGTTATTCCGTATAAGATTAATATTTTTTATTGGGATTAACCGTTCCGTATACATTTCCTTCGTATTATTAGACATTTGACTCATGTATACATAACCAATGGCGCTAATCGTCATAAGAAATATGATGGAAGTTATAATTAAAATAAATAGCTTGTTTTTTATTTTAAAATTTTTAATAATCTTCATAAGCCTCCCCCTCCCCATTTCAAAATTAGTATAGTTGACCCAATTATACGAATAATTCGACAAAAAAGGTGAATTTCCTTCTTTTTTCCCACTATTTTAAACCTAAATAAACGCAATACCATCTACTGAAGATTAATTTCTAAATATAATGGCTTATTAATTTGGGCCTACAAACATTATTTCTTTCAAAAAAAAAGATTGAGAGTACACAAGAACTTCTTGCATTCTCTCAATCTTAAGATTATCTATCAATAAGAAACATATTTAAGTGGATTTACTGCGTTCGTTCTGCTCCCGTTCCATGGGCCATGATGGATTTCGAAATGAAGATGTGGTCCGGTAGAATGACCCGTACTACCCATATAGCCTAACATTTGTCCCTTTTCAACACGGGTGCCGTTTGAAACACTAAGACTTTCCATGTGTCCATATACAGTCGTCATTACTTGTCCATCGATAACGTGTGTGATCATCACGACATTTCCATAGCTTCGATCGTAATTCGCACGAATGACTGAACCTGCTGCTGCTGCAA
>NZ_JBALOZ010000086.1:35913-36832 GCF_036965125.1 Bacillus sp. JJ1503 | reverse complement strand
GCCGCCTTTCCCAATATCAATCCCCGAATGGAACGCTCCCCAGCGTTGGCCAAAGTGAGATGTAAGTCTGCCTGTTGTTGGATTCATGAAAGCTCCGTTTGAAATAGTTGGCATAGGCCCAACGGATGATCCGCTTGCCGCTGCCCTTTTCCGCTGTTCTTCAAGCTCACGCTGTCTCTTATTCCAAGCTTCTATTTCTTTTTTAATGGCCTTTTCTTGTGCTGCAAGAAGCCCAGCTTGATCTTCAAGCTCATGAAGCTCCTCATGCATTTTTTCTTNNNTTCCTCAAGCTGTGCCTTATTCTGGCTTAATTCTTCAAGCTGCTGCTTCATTTCAGCTTCCTTCAGATCAAGGGCTGCCTTGTCGTCTTGATGAGTTTTCAGCAAATCCCTGTCGGCCTGCATAAAGGTCGTTACAGCACTTACACGATTAATAAAATCGCCAAAGCTTTGTGCACCGAGGAGAACATCTACATAGTTGATGACCCCGCCATTTTCCTGAATAGAGCGAACACGTTCCTTGAGAAGCTCGTCCCGTTTCTTAATCTGCTCCTTTAGGATGGCGATTTCCTCTTGGAGCCTCTTAATTTCTAGTTGTGCCTCTTCAATTTGCGCTTCTTTTTCTCGAATTTGATTATTTGTATCCGCAACGGCAAAATCTAATTTTTTAATTTCGGCTGTCGTAGCTGCCTGTTCAGCATTGATTTCATTCACTTTATCTTGAGTTTCATTAATTTCAGATTGAATGGTTGAGCGTTTGTTTTGTATATCCTTCTTTTTATTTTCCAGCTGCTTATTCACTTGGACTGCGTATGCTGTATTAGAAACCGGAGGAAATAAGCTGCCAAGCCCAACGATGATTCCAATTCCTAGAATGAGAAATTTCCGTTTCATTTTGTTCCGTTTCTCCCTTCTATGTA
>NZ_JBALOZ010000086.1:34414-35841 GCF_036965125.1 Bacillus sp. JJ1503 | reverse complement strand
TAATAATGTTGAAAATTGTAACTGATTGTAGAATTTCATAAAAGAGATTGATGGAAGAATTTCGCAATATTGGTCATTTTTTGTCCCATAATCGCACATTTTATATTATAACATTGTCCGTTCAAAAATTAATCCCGAAAATTATTACAAATATATTTCAAGAGAATGTGCTTTTTGTCGAATAAAGTGGGCTCCAAACATAAAAAACCGCCAAGCAAAACTTGGCGGCAGCATATTTGAATCTATAATATTTTTCAAAAGTCATTATTCGGCTCGTCTTTTATCTTTCTTTAACCTTTCAAGTTCTCGCTTCAATCGCAGATTTTCTTGTTGAATGGCTGCCAGATGATCATTTACTTGTAATTCTCTGTCGTTCTTAGGAGGCTGAAGGGATACTTTATACCATCTCTTTCCGTCAGGAGCTTCAGTTGGGATGCTTTTATTTAAACTAGCCTTTGGATAAATTCTTTTAATGTATTCTGTTTCCTCATCAGATAACCTTAATTCTCTAATGTTGACTCCATCACCAAAAGATTCTTTCAAAAACTCTCTAAACTTTTCCGCTTCATTTAATTTCAAGATTAATCCCTCCCTTTAAAGATTCAACGTTCCTATTAAACATCACAAGCAAAAGGATTAAGGCTTGCCCCACTTCATTGAATTCTTAACAATGCCACCGGAATATTCAATCGACTTTTCAACAAGAACATCCATTGCATCGATGCAATATTTCATGACATCATCACTTAAGTCCATGCATGATAGTTCAGTGCAAGCAAGAATAACACAGCAGCAATTTTCTCTATATATAAGATCCATAATGATTTGTTCAATTGCAGCAGTATCTACCTTCAAATCACTTTTTATATTATATATTGTATTCATTACTTGCTCTTGAGAGACCTCATCAGGGATATGTAATTCCATCTTATAGTTTTGACATCCCTGTCTATAGATGCCGCTGCTAACTGTCCCGTTAGTAGCTAGTATCGCGACCTTGCTATGATCTCCATGTTTTCGATGAATTTCTTTACAAGTTTCATCTACCATATTAATAATCTTGATGCTCGTCATTTCCTGCATTTGATTATAGAAAAAATGGGAGGTGTTGCATGGTATGGCAATGTGTTCAACGCATGCCGCTTCAAGAAGCTTCATATCCTTGGCAACTGCGTTTAGAAATAACTCTTCTTTCTTGTTTATAATTACACTTGTGCGATCAGGTAATGTCGCATGGTTTAGGATAACCATATTAATATGTTCCTGGTCAGAATTCGCCACCGTATTTTCAATAACCTTTTCAAAAAAGACAGATGTGGCCATTGGCCCCATCCCACCAATAACGCCTAAGCTTTTCTTTTGCATGTCTCATCCTTCTTAATGTAATGACATTTTTATATTCGTATTCTATCGCAGATTAACGGGCT
>NZ_JBALOZ010000086.1:11876-34241 GCF_036965125.1 Bacillus sp. JJ1503 | reverse complement strand
ATCAGTGGGGGATGAAGGCAGACTAAGAACACAGCGTCCTGTCACAATGTCTGCACTAGCACTTCCTGTACGTTGAACCCCACTGATTGAAGTTTCACTTTATCAGAAAATGAAAAGCAAAAGAAATTTCACCTGCATCTAGATGATGCGGGAATTTCTTTTGCTCTCACTGTTTAGTTTCCACTTTTGACTATTACGGTCATCGCATGACTGCCAAGCTCTTGGTAGCTTTTAAAAAATGCGTTTTTATCATAAGTCATTTGGCCGACTAAAGGATTCATAACATGTACTCTTTTTTCATCATAGCCATTTAAAACGACAGCATGTAAATTAGTTGGAGCAGTAAATTTCTCCCCTGTACCATGAAAATACCAAGAATAATTTAGTTTCGGCTTCCCGAGATCCAAAGTTACCCAAACTAATACAGGAGTTCCTTTATTAAGCTGTTTAATTAAGTCCTCTTTCTTGCTTCCGCTTAAATCGAGGGTCTGAATCTCTTCACCCGCAACCTCAGAATACTTCTCCGCTGCAGTAATAATTGGAGGGGCATAGCTGAAAAAGCCGCCAGTCTCGCTTCTAGGGTTTCCGGCATACGCCTTATAAGGATTGGCTCCATATCGGCGATTGTTCTTCGTGGAAAATGACTGTTTAGGCAAATATTGATCTGCCATCTCCGTTTTAGAAACCTCATAACCATACGTTTTCAGAATAGCTGTTAAAGAAGTAATTTCACAGCCATGCGGGAGTTCCGGCAATTGTTTGACTGTTTGAACAGGGATAAAAACCTCTGTTATTTTCATCTGTCCTTCTTTTGTCCAGTCATACCTTTTCACATAAGTCGGAACATTGAGTTTTGTAATGGCCTCAATGCCTGTAAAGTCTACTTCCGAATTAGCACTGCTGTTTACCTTCAATTGGTTATTTACCGTGTTTATTGTCAAATAAACGACAAATACAAGGACTATAAAAATAGTGCTGACTACTATTTTCCTCACTCATATTCATCCCCTATAACTTATGTCTGGCCCTAGCGCTTCAATGCGCCTCCACTTTAATCTCTTACATTTCTTTAAAAAACTTCTTATACCATACAAGGAACACATAAACCGTCCAAATGTAGCGGGCATAGTTATGTTTCTTTGTATAATGCTCTTCCAAATATCTCAAAAGTTCATCCGTGTTAAAGAACTCTTTCGCCATATCTGATTGGAACATTTCCTTCACGATCTGATAGTATTTCTCTTCTTGCAGCCAAAAACGAATCGGGACTGGGAAACCAACCTTTGGACGATTTGCCCATTCATCAGGAAGCACCTCACTTGAAGCAGCCCGCAATGCATACTTTGTATCTTTGCGATTCACTCGAAGTGAGCTAGGCAATTTGGATGCCATTGACATGACTTCTTTATCCAGGAATGGAACCCTTAATTCAATGGAATGAGCCATACTCATTTTATCCGCTTTTAAAAGAATATCTCCAGGCAGCCAAAGTTTTAGGTCAAGATACTGCATTTTCGTTACATCATCTTTCCCCTTAACTTGATCAAATACTTGTTTCGTAATACTTTGTACAGTGGGCCCGTTTTTATACCCATCCTTTAACACTTTAAAGGCATCTTCTTCTTCAAAGACTTTAGCCTGTCCAATGAACTTCTCTTCGATCTTTTGGCCGCCTTTTACTAAGAAGGTTGTAATTTTATTTTGTGGAAGGGCACCGCCGACCTTAGATAGCACACGTCTGATCGCGTATGGAACCTTTTCATATTTTTCTAGTTTGGCTGATTTTTGATACCATACATATCCGCCAAAAATCTCGTCTGCACCTTCACCGGATAAAACGACTGTTACATGTTCCCTAGCTAATTTGGATAAGAAATATAGAGGAACGGAAGAAAGGTTCGACTGCGGCTCATCCATATGGTATTGAATCGTTGGCAATGTCTCAAAGCATTCATCAGCATTCATAAGCTTCCTATAATTTTCAATATGGAGAATGTCTGATAACTCTTTAGACAAATTCGTTTCATTAAAGATCCCTTCGTAATCTTTAAATCCGATTGAGAATGTTTTATTAGGCTTCAGTAATGCCGTAATATAGCTGGAATCAATACCGCCTGATAAGAAGGAGCCAACCTTTACATCACTGATTTTGTGATAGTTAACCGATTCTCTCATCGTGCTATTAATTTGTTCAATATAGTAATCCAAGCTATTCTCTTGCTCATCAAAGTTAATATTCCAGTACTGCTTTATTTCCATTTTGCCTTGTTTATAGATCATGTAATGACCTGGCTTGAGCTTGTACACACCTTTAAAGAAGGTTTCATCTAGAACTGAATATTGGAAGGTTAAATAAGGCATTAAAGCATCCTTATTTAATTCTTTTTTGAAGCTTGAGTTCTTTAAGAATGATTTAATTTCGGAACCAAAGATAAAGGAGTTGTCTGTTGTGTTTTGCGTATAGTAAAGAGGCTTAATTCCAAAGAAATCACGTGCCAGGAGCATCGTTTCCTTTTTCGTATCCCAAATAGCAAAAGCAAACATCCCTCGAAGCTTCTGCAATAAGTCTACGCCGTACTCTTCATAACCATGGATTAATACTTCACTATCTGTATCTGTTTTGAAAATATGGCCTTTTTCTAATAGGTCTTTTTTCAATTCTTGATAGTTATAAATTTCCCCATTAAAAATTAACACACAGCTTTTATCTTCATTAAACATCGGCTGACCAGCTTCTTCAGATAAATCAATAATGCTTAGGCGTCTAAAGCCAAAGGCAATATTCTTATCTGTATAAGATTCTCCGCTGTCGGGGCCTCTATGAATAATGGTATCCATCATATCATTTATTGTTTGTTTCTTATCTAATTCTGGGTTAGCATGAGCAAAACCAACAAAACCGCACATTTTATATCACCTTTATTTTAGAATGTTAACCTTAAAACGGGACCCTGAGGCCCCCGCCATGCAAATTGTAATTTTACACCATTTCTCACTGGCCTGAAACACGGTTTCGAAGAGGCATGAATAATTTTTCTTTTGAAAAATCCACCTTGATTTTTTCAATTTGATGTAAAGCAATTTCAGCCCCGTGATCCATTCCTTGGCAGCCTGCCAGAAGAATTAAATCGCCTTCTTCTGCTCTTGCCAGTGCCTTAGCGATGGCATCCGGAAGCTCATCACATAGCTTAACCTTTATGCCAGCTTGATCCATTACCTCTTCAAACACCTGCTGCTCTTCATCTGTCACCTTATCTTTTGACGTGACATGGGAGATGCTCTTTGTGGCAATCACCTCATTAAAGCCTAGCTTTGGAGCCCAGTCTGCAATGGTTTCCGCGTTTTCCCGATTGACTGTAGGACCTCTTTCTCCTCTGATTGCATAAACTAAATGAAGCTTCTTATAATCCATAAATTTCAATGTTTCAAGAGTCACATTAATATTCCCAGCATTCGCAAAATGATCATCAATGATTTTGAAATCATCTTCAAAAATGAACTCGAATCGGCGCTCTACTCCGCCAAATGTCTTTAGAGTCTTTTGGATTGTTGAAACAGAAACATTGGACAGCAGCGCCACTGTAATGGCTACCATTGCATTATAAACAGAATGCAACCCTGGAACAGCAAGTTCAATATCGAACTCTCCCGGGATATATTCTGTATCCTTTACTTTAAACGCTTTTAAAATTTCCACTGTAAATTTAGCTCTTCCAGTCGATAAATCTAAGTTTTTACAATGAATATGCCCTTCCTTGCTTTTCACACCAAATGTAACGACTTGTGCTTTTGTTGCATTGACTAAAGAAGAGGAATATGGGCAATCTAAGTTTAGGACGGCGAAGCTATTTTCACTCGCATTTCTAATTAAACTAGATTTAACTTCAAAGTATTTTTCAAAAGAGCCATGTGAATCAATATGCTCACGGCTCACATTATTAAGTGTGACAATATCGTAATCCACTTGCTCGACCCTGTGCATTTCTAAAGCTTGGGACGAAACTTCCATACTTACATGAGTAACTTCTCGTTCCACCATCTCGTTTAAGTAATATTGTAAATCTAGAGATTCTGGTGTCGTCAAATCAGAAGGGATCGAAGTATCGTCAATTTTAATAGAGACTGTTCCGATCAATCCAGTTTTGAAGCCTTCATTCTCTAGGATGGCATTCGTCATATAAGAAGTGGTTGTTTTTCCATTTGTCGCGGTAATTCCAATCATATTCAGCTTTTTAGACGGATGATGATAAAAGTGAGCACCTAATCGGGCTAAAGAAATCCGGCTGTCTTCTACTAAATATTGAGGAATATCGATTCCTTCTTGGAATTCCTCTACAACCGCTGCGACAGCTCCGTTTTCTGCAGCTTGTGCCAAATATTTATGCCCGTCCGTTTTATATCCTCGCACACAAACAAAAAGGTGTCCATTCGTAACCTTTTGGGAATGATATGAAACGCCGTATATATTTAAATCTTGTTCATTCATAACATCTTTAACTTGTATTGATTGAAGAAGTGTTTCAAGCTTCATCGTTTTTACCTCTTTTCTGCATCAGCAAACAATCGTTGTGGAATAAGTATTTACTTAATTTTTCTTCAATATCTTTCCTGCGAGTTTTTTAAAGTTAACAAGTCCAGGCTTTGGATCCTTCCAATCCCAAATAGCATAGGACTTTCGTTTCATCAGTGATTGCAGCACTTGTTTTCTTGTTAGCTGCCCAGTTTTAATATAGCCGCGGATGGCCAATAAATCTTCATAGGCATACCAAAACACACGGTGTTTATCTTCTTTTACTGCATATGGTTCAAGCGGGGATCCTGTTAGTTCTCGATAAGTAATATATGGGAAATTCACCCCAACCTCGTATAATAGATTGTTTAGATTTGTAATGCGGGCATTGATTTCAATTAAATAGTACTTACCTGTCTCAGCGTCCTTTTTAAACTCAATTTCCGCAAATCCCTTAAACCCGATGGACTCTAAAAATGGAGCCCCAATATCGTACAGCTCTTGAACATATTTCTGCTCTGTATACACGGATGCACCGAAATTAATTGGGAATTGGCGATGCTTTTGACATGTCACCCAATGAGTAACCTTTGCATCCTGGTTTAAATACGCATCAAATGTGTACATATGATCATCAAAGCCAGGAATAATTCTTTGTACGATAACTTCTAAATTGGCATTCTTCGACTTTTCAAGAGCAGCTAATAATTCTTCCCGATTAGAAACTTTAAACAACTTTCTTCTAAAATGCGCAACAAAGGCCGGTGAATCTGTCGGCTTTACTATACACGGATATTTAAGCGTTGTTTCCACTTTTTCAATAAAGTTTTCTTCATCTATTCTAACCGTTTCTGGGACAGCCATTCCTTTTTCCACAGCTAAAGCATGCAAAGCTTCTTTATTCATTACTTTCGTGTAAAGGCCCTTTTCGGTCTGAGGAATAAGATAGTGCTCTCTTATCTCATCTAAATGCTCATCAACGATTTCTACATATGAATCATGACAAGGAATTAAAACAGGCTTTACACTCTGCTTTTTCGCATAATCTATTAAATAATTAATAAACCCTTTTGGGTCTTCTTTATAATACGGGGCAATTAGCCTTTCAGAGCAATATTTAGATTCAGAGCCATATCGGTCCTCTTCTGAATAATCAACAGCAACTGTATATATGCCATGAATCCCTAAACAGCGAATTGTACTTAAACCTATATAATAATTACATCCTAAAATTACAGCTTTATTATTCAAACTCTCATCTCCTTGAATACCTTTTTACGATATTCTTCGCTATATAGATATTGACATACAATTACTTAACCGTGCAAGAGATAATCAATAATTTCGGCCAAATAGCATAGGTAGTTTCTGGGTTAAATGTTATAAGCCGCTTCGAGGGAAATCCCGGAGCGGCTTACATGTTTTTTAAATCTGTTTAAATTGTAAAAGTTCTGATCGAATCCTGAAGCTTTTCTGCCATTTTTGCCAGCTCATCGGAGACTGATGCGATTTCTTCCATTGAAGCATTTTGTTCTACCGCGATCGCTGCAATATTTTGTGAATGATTAGCGGATTCTTCAGCAATATTGGTTGTTTCCTCTATTTTTAATACCATCGATTCAGCACCTGAAGAAATTTCATGGACTGCTATCGATACCTTATTCATTTGAGAGGATACTTGTTTAATATCCTCAACGATCTTTTGGAAGAAATCACCGGCATGATTGACTAGTTCGATTCCTCCATCTACTGAAAGCTTGCCTTCGTTCATCGCTAATACGGATTGATTAATATCTTCTTGAACACCCATAATGAGTTGATTGACAAGCTTTGCTGCTTCCCTTGATTGCTCAGCTAATTTACGAACCTCATCAGCAACTACGGCAAATCCCTTTCCGTGTTCACCCGCTCTTGCAGCTTCAATAGCCGCATTCAGTGCAAGTAAGTTTGTCTGCTCGGCAACACTCGTAATCATCGAAACTATCTTGTCAATTTCGTTTGATTTTTCTTCTAAAGCATTCATTCGATTTGCTGTAGAGTCTGTTTGGCTTTGAATTTGTCTCATTTGATTAATGGTTCTTTTAATGACATCATTTCCATTTTCCGCTACAGAAGTAGTCTGCTGCGACATCCCATGAACAATCTCTACATTTTCTGCAATGTGGGCAATTTTATTAGAAATGGTTGAAACGACTTGATTCGATTCCAATGTTTTCTCTTTTTGAGTATCCGCGCCTATCGCTAATTCCTGAATAGAAACGGCTACCTGTTCAACGGATTGACTCATTTGTTCACTGCTTGCTGATAGTTCTTCCGATGTTGCAGCCACTTGTAAAGATGTATTTGAGACATCCTTGATAATCTCTTTTAAATTGGCCGTCATCTGATTAAAGTAGTTAGCTAACTGCCCAATTTCATCCTTGTTTTTTACCATTAGCTGCTCGGAGCTCAAATCGCCTTCTGCTACTTTAGCAATTTGCTCCGTAACTAATTTAATTGGTTTAGAGAGATGCCCTGAAAACCAGATAATCAGAGTGCCTCCAATTAAGAGGGAACAACCTAGGACAATTAAGAGCACTGATAAGAGGTGGTTTGCTCCACTATTAAAGTCCATCAAGTAGGAGCCTGCTATCACTACCCACCCCCAATTAGGATCAATCTCTGCATAACTAATTTTTGGTTCTATGCTTTTTTCATTTCCGGGAACGGCAAAGTCAAATGTAACGAATCCCCCGCCGCTTTCAGCCTTTTTAATGAGCTCCTGAGTGGAATATGTACCATCTGGCGTCTGAGAATTATAAAGGTTTTCTCCTTCTTTCATTGGATGAGCAATGGCTATCCCCTGTTTATCCAGCACGAAGAAATAGCCATATTCCCCCATATCCACCTCTGTATCGATGGAGCGCTTACCCTCTGCATTCAATTCCCCGAGTAATTTAAGCTTTGCCTGTTCCTGAGCTTCCTCAAGAGACAGACTTCCTTTCTCTACCTCCATATTCAATACATCAATCATTTGAATAGCCATCTTGACGTTGTTTTTCAATCCGGTTGCCCCTAACTCGTCCAAGCTATCCTTTGCAGAAGTATAACTAACGATTCCAATAACCAATATTGGGAGGGCTAACAATACAGAGGTAATGGCTACGAGCTTAGTTCTAAGATTTAGTTTCATACTTTTCCCCTTCTAGCAATTTCTATTTTTGTCGATTCTTATATCGGTAATAAACAAAAAGATTAAACAATAAAAATTTGAATAATTTTACTTTACAATTCATTTCTTCCCTCTATATAAAATACATATTCTGGTCTATTTCGGAACAATTACGTTGTATGCTTTTACTCAATGAATACTAATAGGAAAGCAATTTGTGGAGTTTTGGCAAATAAAAAAACGAAATCTAAACTACTAAGATAGTTTACTATTTGCCATTCAAAGAAAACCCGCTAATAAATGAGATTTTTATGTTTTTTTAATGTAATCGCTTACTATTTTATTCGAATGTAATGGTTGTTAGGCTACGATAAATTAGAAGAGATAGGATTGGCTTAGTTGGGATAGTCAAAAAGAATTCTCAAGTCTGGCCAACAAAAATCATATAGAGGTGATTACGAGTGCTTCACACAATTATTCAAAAGAATTCGTATCAAGATTCTATTAACTTAATGCTGCTCACGAATGCTGTGGCAACAACAGAGGGAGTTAACAAAGTTCAAATCATGATGGCAACCCCTTCTAACAAAGATATTTTTAAGGATGCAGGCTTGTATACAGATGAATTAGGCGCTGCTGAATCAAACGATATGGCCGTTGTTGTTGATACAGATGATGAAAGCAAAGTTGCTGAAGTTCTTGAAAAGGTAGAAGAATACTTAAAAAATCAAGCAATCAGCGGAAAAAGCCAGCAGTTTGAAACGGTTCGTACTTGGGATAAAGCCCTTAAGTCAGCCCCTGATGCTAATCTGGCACTTATTTCTGTACCTGGTCAGTATGCGGCGGAAGAAGCTGACAAGGCATTAGATTCAGGTCTTCACGTATTCCTATTCAGTGATAACGTTCCTGTGGAGGAAGAGGTTAGACTTAAGCAAAAGGCGCATGACAAGGGACTTATTGTTATGGGTCCTGACTGTGGAACAGGTATTTTAGACGGGATTCCACTAGCATTTGCTAACGTTGTAAGCAAAGGGCGAATTGGAATTGTTGGTGCATCTGGAACAGGTATTCAAGAGGTATCTACAATTATCGATCGTCTTGGTGAAGGTGTTAGCCATGCAATCGGAACAGGCGGACGCGACCTTAAAGATTCAATTGGTGCCATTACGATGATGGATGGAATTAAAGCATTAGAAAGTCATAAGCAAACAGACATTATTGTTGTTATTTCTAAGCCGCCAGCAAAAGAAGTACGCAACAAGGTAGTTGAATTGCTGCACAGCTTATCTAAGCCAGTTGTAACGATTTTCATTGGAGAAAAGCCAACAAAGCATGAAGGCAATGTTTATCAAGCTTATACACTTGCAGAAACTGCAAAAATTGCTGTTGACCTTGTAAGAGGAAATCCAATTAAAGAAGAATATAATGCTGGCGACTATAAAGTGGCTGATGTTTCATTAACACCTGCACAAACTTCAATTAAAGGACTTTTCTCAGGCGGAACAATGGCTTCTGAGGCAGCCGTTTTAATTTCAGATGCACTTGGACTTGGCACTGAAATCAAGAATGAAGAGGGCTATGTTTTAAGACAAAATGGCCACGAAGTAGTTGACCTTGGTGATGACAAATATACACAAGGTAAACCGCATCCAATGATTGACCCTGAAACACGTGCTAAATTTATTGAAAAAGCTGCACAAGATGAGAAGACAGCTGTTATCCTGCTTGATTTCGTACTTGGCTACGGTTCTCATGAGGATATGGCTACTGCATTGCTTCCTTCTATTCAAAAGGCAGTGGCACATGCGAAAGAAAATGGCCGCAACCTGTATGTAGTTGCATCCGTTTGCGGAACATTAAACGATCCACAGGATTTTAACGGCCACAAAATGCGTCTTGCAGATGCTGGAATTATTGTTAAGGATAATAATAATGAAGCAGTCCGTACGGCTTTAAGTATTGTTGGCCTTGAAGTAAATGATGTGAAAAAAGCGCATGAAGAATCAGCATCCTCAGCAAAGGATTTTGATTTAACAACTTCAGAACAAATTTCCAAGCTCGTAAATAATAAGCCAACCATCATCAATGTTGGATTAAAGAGCTTTACTGATGCATTAGTTGCAAATGGCGCTTCTGTCGTTCAATATGACTGGAGACCAATTGCAGGCGGAAATGAAAAAATGAGAAAAATTCTTGCTCAGTTAAACACCCAACACAATTCAATGGACGAAGCAAACAAAGCCGTAATAGAAAAAATCTCTGGAGCAGCTCCTTTTCTAGTTGATGTAGTCCCCGCAAAGGAAAAAATTAAAGAATTAAATGAAGGCAAAGTCCTTCTTCATGCTGGACCGCCAATTAAATGGGATGATATGACTGGTCCAATGCAAGGATCTTGTATTGGTGCTGCTTTATTTGAAGGCTGGGCTAGTTCTGACGAAGAAGCTATCCAAATGCTTGCTAATGGGGAAGTTACATTTATTCCTTGCCATCATGTAAACGCTGTAGGTCCAATGGGCGGTATTACTTCTGCAAACATGCCTGTCTTTGTTGTGGAAAACCGTTTAGATGGAAACGAAGCATACTGTATCATGAACGAAGGTATTGGTAAAGTTCTTCGTTTCGGTGCTTATTCTGATGAAGTGATCAATCGTTTAAAATGGATGCAAAATGTGTTAGGACCGACTATTTCTAGAGCATTAAAGCTTACAGAAGATGGTTTAAATCTGAACGTTATGATTGCAAAAGCCATTACAATGGGTGATGAATTCCACCAGCGTAATATTGCTGCGTCCCTTATTTTCCTTAAAGAAATCAGCCCATATATTGTACAATTAGATATAGAGGGTAAGGATCTGAAAGATGTAATTAAGTTCTTAGCTGATACTGATCAATTCTTCCTAAATATTGCTATGGCAACTAGCAAAGCTGTCATGGATGGAGCTAGACAAATCCAGGAAGGTACAGTTGTTACAGCTATGTGCCGGAATGGTAAAGACTTCGGTATTCGTATTAGCGGTATGGGTGATGAGTGGTTTACAGCTCCTGTTAACACTCCTCAAGGTCTGTTCTTTACTGGATACTCACAAGATGATGCTAACCCAGATATTGGTGATAGTGCCATCACCGAAACATTCGGTGTAGGTGGTATGGCTATGATCGCCGCTCCTGGTGTAACTCGTTTCGTTGGAGCAGGTGGTTTTAATGATGCCCTTACCACAAGTAATGAAATGATGGAAATCTGTATTGATCAAAACAGCAACTTCACGATCCCGACATGGGATTTCCAAGGAGCATGTCTTGGAATTGATGCACGTAAAGTCGTAGAAACTGGCATTGAACCAGTAATTAACACAGGTATCGCTCATAAAAATGCCGGTGTAGGACAAGTTGGTGCCGGAACAGTGCGTGCTCCAAAAGAATGTTTCGAAAAAGCACTTGAAGCATACGCAATTAAATTAGGCCTTGTCTAATATAATCAAATAACAAATTTATTTGAATGGAGGAATATGAAAAGAATATTCCTCTATTCCTTGTAAACAATAAGGTTGGAGCTATACAAAAGAATTTTTTATAACCGTATGAACATCCTTATGGGAAATCATTTGTTTTTTATTGGAACCGTAAAAAGCGGCAAGCTTCTGGTCAGTATTCATATTCATTGCGAAGCCGTTCAAAGTGTATTAACATGGTGTCTGTTTATGCTTATTATAAAGCATGGGCAGATACCATTTTTACTAACCTCTTTCGAAAGGAAAGAAACCATGAAAAAACCCCGTTCCTTTAAAAAAGAACTTATTTCTTCCTTCTTAACTATAACTTTTTTCTCGATTGCGTTACTTGGAGTATTCCAGGTTTATCAGTTGTATTCATTAATTAATGAAAATCAAAAAAGTCAGGCACAAACGACTAATTATTTATCTGATTATATTCGAAACTATGTATTAGAACATAAAAGAGCCATTCAAACAGAGTCACTTACTATCCAAGAAAAGTTTATGAATCAAGATGTGGAAGGTATTCAAATCCAGCTTAAAAATATAAAAGAAAACTATCCTGGATTCGTTAATATGTATGTTGGAAATATTAAGGGACAGTCCATCGTTTTCTATCCCGAAGTATTCACAGATGGAGTAGAGAGAGAGAATCATAACTTCAGTGACCGATCCTACTATAAGGAATTATTAAAAACGAAGGACGCTGTCATCTCTCCCGTCTTCCATGGCCGGGGCGGAACAGACACTCTATTAGTGACGATCGTTTCTCCGATCAAGAATGACAACGGAGACATGATCGGCTATGTGCTTGGAGCATTAGATTTGAACGCATTAGGTGAACATATAAAAAAACGCACCTTTGGAGAAGGCGGCCAAGCTGTTGTGATTGACCAGGATAAAAATGTGATTGTTCATCCAACCATTGATACGAGAAGAGAGCTCGTCAATTTTTCAGGGTCAGAGGTTACACAGTATATCGAAGAACAGCGTAATGATGAGGGCAGCAGTTTTTTTAATATTGAAAATCAGCAGGAGGAATTTTACATTACGTATGTGAAGATCCCCCCTCTTAATTGGACTGTTTGGATAGAAAAACCGACTGATGCGATTATGAAAACGTATAAAAATGCCATTATGATGATAGTAGTCTTTCTGCTTATTACAGTCATTCTGATGATTGGCGTCAGCCTGCTCTTAACAAATCGGCTGGAACGAACGATTCATCAATTGCTGAATTACATTAAAGATTACACGATTGGCATCAATAAGAAGCATCGAATAACAAAGAAGATTAAGGGACCCAAGGAAATGGAAGAGTTGTTTTATTATTTTAATAACATGATTCAAGAGGTAGAAAGAAATAAAAAAGGCTTAATGGAACTAAATAAAGAGCTTGAAGGCAGAGTGCAGGAAAGGACGGCTGTCCTAGAGCATAAAAACTCAGAATTAAAAGCAGTAAATAAATTGATTACCTCCGTTTCTTCTAATAAGGACTTGGCCCATTTTATTCAGCACTGTTTGAAAGAAATTGAAGCGTTTATGGACTATTCTATTCATATATTCTTTCTAGATTTAGCTGTTACAAACAATTCCATTCGTACAAACCAAAATTTACTGCAGTATCTCAGTGAAAATATGATTGGAGATCAGCAGTATTTGGAGCCAATACAAATAGAACAAAAAAATAAAGGATATCTAATTGTCGACATGACCAGCGATAAATCAATTAAGGCCAGTGATCAAGAATTTCTTCATACGTTTGCCAGTTCATTATCCGTTATGCTGCAAAACAAGTTTTTATTTGAACAAATTCGCAATAAGCATGCGATACTTGAGGCTGTCTTGGAAAGTATGTCAGAAGGATTAATGCTATTGAATAATCAAAAAGAAGTGGAGTATGTAAATGAATTTTTCTTGAACGTTGTGGCAAATGATGAAGACGTTGACGATGAAATTGAGTATGAGTTTGAGTACCGTAACGGATTAGTAAGCATAGATGATGTATATAAACGCTTTATTACTCTTTTTGATGTGGATAAAGAAGATTTGTCCGCATTCTTCGCGAACGAAAGAGGAGAACTTAAATTAGAGGAAAAGAATAAATCAAAGAAGCCAAAATATTATTTGCTTCATAAATTCTCTGTTATGCTAGATGAAAACATTATCGGTGAAGGCTTAGTTTTACGAGATATTACAGAGGAAGAGGAAATTGATACATTAAAAAACAATTTAATCTCGCTGACTTCTCATGAATTTAAAACACCGATAACAAATATTAAAGGCAGTGTAGAAACGCTTCTTCGTTCTGAGGTTGAATGGGAGCCTGAATTCCAGCAGGAGCTTTTAGAAGGCGTTCACGAGGATATTGAACGGATCTTACATTTAGTTAATGACTGGATG
The DNA here is from genome assembly GCF_036965125.1 of Bacillus sp. JJ1503. Taxonomy (NCBI): domain Bacteria; kingdom Bacillati; phylum Bacillota; class Bacilli; order Caryophanales; family Bacillaceae; genus Bacillus; species Bacillus sp. JJ1503. Next base: position 20,686 of record NZ_JBALOZ010000086.1, on the reverse strand, counting down.
GATATCTCTAAGATTGAATCAGGAACTATGTATGTGGAACGAAACATGATTCGTGCGGACCATGTTATTGAACAATCGATAGAACAAATACCTTTATCACTTAAAGCAGAGGCTAGTTTGAAGTTTAATAACAAACTGCGGGACGGCTTCACCTTCTACGCAGATAAAATACGCGTTCAGCAAGTACTAGTCAATTTATTTACGAACGCCCTTCGTTACAACGATTCCATTGAAAAGAAAATCGATATTACGCTAGAGATTGAAAATAATTATATTAAAATTACGGTTTCTGATAATGGGATCGGTATATCAGAGGATCATTTAACAAAGATTTTCAATCGCTTCTATCAAGTAGATGTTACAGCAACACGAAGAACAGGCGGTACGGGCTTAGGTCTTTCCATCTGTTTAGGGATTATGGAAGCTCATGATGGAAAAATTGAGGTGAAGAGTGAGCTTAATAAAGGAAGTACCTTTATTCTATATTTCCCGATCATGAGAGGAGGAGAATGAATTGAAGGGCCAAAAGATTTGTATTGTAGATGACGAACCAAAAATATTGCGATTTGTTTCTGCCAACTTAAAATCCATTGGTTATGAAGTAACAACGGTCAATTCAGGTGAAGAGTTATTTGAAAGATTCGACCTTATTTCACCTGATTTAATACTGCTTGATATTATGATGCCTGGACAGGATGGCTTCGATGTGCTTGAAAAACTTCGCAAGTTCTCGGATGTTCCTGTCATTATGCTGACAGCTAGAAGCAATCCACATGATAAAGTGCACGGTTTGAATGTTGGTGCAGATGACTACTTAACAAAGCCTTTCTCATTAGATGAGCTTTTTGCCAGGGTTAATGCTGTTTTGAGAAGAAGTCAATCAAGCTATGCTGAGCCTGGATTGGCAAAAACTCCGATTATTCGAACGGGAGATTTAGCACTCGATCTTGGCAGCAAGCGATGCTGGATTAATAATGAAGAGTTTAAGCTTACTCAAACTGAGTATTCAGTTATGGAAATATTAGCGCTTAATTTAGATAAAGTTGTCCAGCATGAAACCTTATTATCAGAAGTTTGGGGTCCGCAATACCGAGATGATGTAGAATATTTGCGTGTCAGTATCGCAAGAATACGCCGAAAGATCAAAGATCTTTTGCACAGTAAAGAAGAATATATTGTAACGTATCCCGGTCTTGGATATATGCTCAGAAGCGTACCGAAAATTTAATGTTTTTGTTACCCGTATTGCTAGATGCAATATGGGTATTTTTTTTGAATTTAATCTTTTTGTAATGTTAACCTTACCTTTTTTATTCGTCTGCAACGCAAGATGACTTATAGTGAGATTGTAGTTATTAATACCTTTCCTTACTGCCAGCATATAAAAATAATCAAATGGGAGGAAGACAAAATGGCAAAGGTTTTGGAGCAAAATGAGCCCGCTGGAAAAGGCGGAATCCCATATTGGGTCAAAATTGTAACCGTATTCTTTTTAGGTTGGGTCGCACTATATGCTACTCGTACAATTCTGAACCCGATCATGGGCGACATTCAAAGTGAGTTTGGTTTAAGTAATTCACAGCTTGGTTTAATTATGAGTATTTTCTTCTTAGGATATGCAGGACTTAACATTCCTTCAGGTATTCTAGGGGATAAAATCGGGAAAAAGCGAGTGCTTGTACCAGGGGTTATTCTATTCGGTGTTTTTGCCGCAGTAACTGGTATGATGCCAACATTCTTCCTATTTATGACATCTTGGATAATGGTAGGTATTTTCCAAGGCTTCTTCTATGGTCCATCTTACGGTCTATCATCTGAAGCGATACCTCCACACCGTATTACATTAGGTAGCGCGATCATTAACAGCGGAATGGCTTTCGGTACCTCTATTGGTTACTATATTTCAAGTTATTCTGTTCATGAGTTTGGAATGAGCTGGAGATCACCATTCTTCATCATCGCTATTCCTGTCGTTCTAATCGGATTAGCTATGTGGTGGGTAATAAAAGAAAAGCCAAAATCGAAAGCAGAGAAAGCTGCAGAAAATAATGGCGAAAAGCTTAAAATTGGAGAGTTATTTAAGAATCGAAATTTAATTGCAGCTTATATCACGATTTTCAGTGCCATCTATGCATTCTTCGTAGTTATTACTTGGATTCCTTTCTACTTAGAGCAGGAGCGCGGCATTACCGGCGGAAGTGTTGCATTCGTATCATCCCTTGTTCCTTGGGCTGCGATTCCAGGCTCCATTTTATTCAGCTGGATTGCAGACAAAATGGGTAAACGTAAGCCTGTTCTTTTAGTCATGATGCCATTATCCATCATTGCACTAGTATCCATTGTTTTCTTCGATAGTATGGCAGTATTATATGCCGCTTTAATTGGATATGGTATTTTCGGTAAAATCAGTACAAACCCTGTTTTAGTTGCGGTTATCGCTGATAATGCGCCAAAAAATGCTTATAGTACATCATTTGGTGTTTATAACTTTATCGGTATGTGTGGTTCTATCCTAGCACCTTACATTACCGGATTCCTTACAGACGTTACAGGAAGCTTAAACACAGGATTCTATTTCGCTGGTGCTTTGCTCCTTGTTGGTACAATTGCCGTCTGTTTCATTGATGAAAACAACCGACCAAACGTTGAAGGTGCAACTAAATAATAAAATAAAGCAAAAATCCCGAGTCTTTATAGAGATTCGGGATTTATTATTATGTTCACATTGCTCTATTTTCTATTTAGCTCGGGCTTATAAAAAATTGTTTTACTAGATTTTATTGCATATATTCTATATAAAACAAAGGCTATGAGTGATAAAACAGCCCCAGATATGTATGGAAGTCCTGCTTGGATCGAGAATAGCCAGCCTCCTAATGGTGGGCCAATAATTCTGCCAAGCGAATCAAAGGAAGATAGCAGTCCTGTTGAGCTTCCATGACCTGCCATCGACCTTTTCGTAATTAAAGCTGATACAGTAGGACGAATTACACCATTTCCAACCCCAAAAATCGTTAAAAACAGAGCAGCAGTTGCAAAGCTATCAACTAGCAAAATACAGGCGAACCCAATGGCTGAAACGATAATTCCGCCTTGAATAACAGTTCCCTCACCAAACTTCTTCGTTAATCGCCCTATGAGCCCTCCTTGAACAACGGCACTTGCAAGTCCCATAATCATAAAGATATAACCTAATTGTACGGTTCCTAATCCAGCCTTTTTCGCAGCGAAATAAGCAAATGTTGCTTCCAAGCCAGAGAGCGATAAGGAAATAAATAGCTGGAGCATAAATAAAATGGATACCGAGCCTTTGAATGCACTCCATATCGAAGCTTTTTTCTGTGTTTGATTAAGTTTGGATTCCTCGGTTAAAGACTCTTTTAATATGAATAAAACGAGGATAAGCGTTAATGCCGATGTTGTACCTGCTATGTAGAAGGGCATCGTTAAGCTTATTTTTGAGAACATACCGCCGATAGCCGGTCCGAAAATAAAGCCTAAACCCGTAGCGGCACCTATAATCCCCATGCCCTTCCCGCGATTCTCCTCTGACGTTATATCAGCAACATATGCCATAACTGTTGGCATATTAGCAGAAGATAACATTCCTCCTATAATTCTTGCAGCAAACAGCATCCAAAGCTGACTTGAAAATGCCGTTAAAAAAAACGAAAGCGACAATCCGGCGATCCCGATTGCAATGACTGGTTTCCGCCCAATTCGATCTGATATTCTCCCCCACACTGGCGCAAAAAGCAGCTGCATTAAGGAATACACAGCCATTAACCAGCCTAGCTGGGCTGGACTTGCCCCGATTTCTTCTGCATAAAAAGGGATGACAGGGATAATAATTCCGAAGCCTACCATTACTAGAAACATAACTAAAAATAAAATAGGCAATGCTTTTTTAGTTTCCAATGAAAATCTGTCCTCTCAGAAAAACTTTTAATTCTATAATTTTATTGTATTATTTTGTGGTATTATTTTCTATCCTAATACATTGTATACCCTGATTCAAATTACATTAAGAAAATGCTCTATTTTTAATAATTGTCGCTATCAATTTATTAATTAAATTGAAACTCCCATCCAAATGAAAAAGAGCAACCGCCCTCCTAATCCAACTTAGGCAGTTACTCAACTTTTTCTATAAATTAGCTATTAGGTTTTCTCTCTTTTCGCTTTTTAATATACCAAACAATAACCAAGACAAATAATATAACGATTAGTGTATAAACGACAGTCGAGAACTTATCCATAATTTCTACAATATACTCCCAATTAGATCCAACCGCGGCTCCTAAATTAACTAAAACTGTATTCCAAATGAGTGTTCCTATAGTTGTAAAAAGTAAAAATAACCAAAAGTTCATATTGGACATTCCAGCTGGGATAGAAATTAAACTCCTAATAAGAGGAATTAATCGACAAAACAGGACAGTCCAAATTCCATATTTATCAAACCAAGCATCTGCACGATAAATATCATCTTTTGTCAAACGCAAAAAACGTCCATACCGATCAATGATTCTTTCTAATCTCTTTACATCCATTAATAAACCAAGACCATACAATATAACAGCTCCCATGACAGAGCCTAATGTTGCTGAGATAATAACACCTGTGACACTTAGATTCATGCTATTTGTCAAATATCCCCCAAAGGTAAGAATAACTTCTGAAGGAATGGGAGGAAAAATATTTTCAACGGCAATTAGTAAAAATACTCCCCAATACCCAAATTGCTCTATTAAATCTTGAATCCAGGATTCCATAAAATCCTCCATTTTCTTAAACTTATAGCTAGCTTTGTTCCTTACTCATACCTAGTGATAGTATCATTTTTTTTCTAAAATAAAAACCAATATGGAATAATACCTCTCAATAGTTTTCAGAACAACAAAAAAACGCTTGGATAGAAAGTATCTAAGCGTTAGATTAATATGAGATTTAGGCTATCTTATGCTAAATATGCTTCACGGACTTCTTCATTCTTAAGCAGCTCATTGCCGTCTCCTTGAAGTTTAATTTCTCCTGTTTGAATCACATAACCTCTATGGGCAATTTGCAGAGCTTGATAAGCATTTTGTTCAACCAGTAAGATGGTTATGCCTTCTTGATTTAGTTCTTTGATGATTTCAAAAATTTGTTCCACAATGATTGGCGCAAGCCCCATTGAAGGCTCGTCTAGCATTAATAAATCAGGTTCCATCATAAGGGCTCGTCCGATGGCAAGCATTTGCTGTTCCCCTCCGCTCATCGTACCGCCCTTTTGCTCAAAACGATCTTTCAACTTAGGAAAATATTGAAAAACCCTTTCCATTCTTTGATCAATTACACTCTTATTTTTTACAGAAAAGGCTCCCATTAATAAGTTTTCCTTGACCGACAGTTTTGGAAAAATCTTCCGGCCTTCTGGCACATGTGCAATCCCCAACAAAGTCGTTTCATGGGCAGGCTTATTTGATATTTCTGATCCGTTATAGACAATGTTACCATTCGTTACTTTCGCTAGGCCGCTAATGGATTTTAAAGTGGTTGATTTTCCTGCTCCATTACTGCCGATAAGAGTAACAATTTCACCTTTATCCACTGCAACATCTATCCCTTTTAAGGCCTGTATCCCGCCATAGTAGGTTTCAACATTTTTTATTTGAAGCATGTTTTATCCCCCTATCCAACCTGAACAGCCCCAGTTCCTAAGTATGCTTCGATAACCTTAGGATTGTTTCGAATGTCTTCAGGCTTTCCTTCTGCAATTTTTTCGCCATGGTCCAGTACAACGATATGTTCAGAAATCTTCATGACCAGCTTCATATCATGCTCAATTAAAATAATAGTCAGATTGAATTCTTCTCTCATTCTTTTGATAAGCTGAGTAAGTTCGTTTGTTTCTTTTGGATTCATACCTGCAGCAGGCTCATCTAGTAATAAGACCTTTGGATCCGCAGCAAGAGCTCTTGCAATTTCTAGCCTTCTTTGAGCACCATAGCTTAGATTGCTTGCTTTCTCATTTAAAAGGGGAGCAAGTCCTACATATTCCAATAATTGATACGCTTTTATTTCAGATGCTCTTTCTTCTTTGCGAATGGCTGGAAGATTGAATAAAATCCCCATAAGTCCTGCTTTTAAATGTGTATGCATGCCTACAAGAACATTTTCGAGAACTGACATTTCATTAAACAAACGGATATTTTGAAAGGTTCTTGATATTCCTTTTTTTGATACCTCATCCGGTTTTAAACCGTTTATTTTTTCATTTTCAAGCAAAATACTGCCGGATGTTGGCTGGTACACACCTGTAATCATATTAAAAAATGTTGTTTTTCCTGCCCCGTTCGGTCCAATCACCGCTGTAATTGAGCTTTTTTCCACCTTCATCGATACATCTTGATTAGCAGTAAGGCCGCCAAATTGCTTTGTTAAATTTTGGACCTCTAAAATAGACATGCATCTACACCTCCTTCGCATTGAGCTTCTCATTTTCAGGTAAAATTCCTAAAGCAGCTTGACTGCTTCCCTCTTGTAAAACCTTTTCATCATAGACACGATTTTTTGCCGGCAAAAGTCCCTTTGGCCTATATAAAGCAAACAAGATTAATAGCAAACCAAATATTAATCTTTGCATTTTAGCCGGTGAAAGGGCATCTGGGATTGAAATTGCCCCTGACAAGCTTAACTGATTCAACCAATTTGTTATTTCAGTTAATACTTGAAGGTTCAGAATCGTCATCACAGCCGCACCTAGAATAACACCTGGGACACTGCCCATCCCGCCTAAGAGTACCATAACTAAAATCGTAATCGACTCGAGAAGAGTAAAGCTTGTAGGATCGACAAAGGCTTGTTTTGCAGCAAATACGACACCCATCATCCCTGAGAAGGAGGCACCGATTGCAAAAGCCATTAGTTTTGTCCGCACTAAAGGAACACCCATCGCTTGAGCAGCAATTTCATTTTCTCTGACCGCTTTCCATGAACGGCCAATTTTTGAATGCTCGAAACGACGGACCGTAAAAATGGTAAATAACAGGAGTACGAGTACAATGTAATAAAATTGACTTGGAAAAAGAAAATCTATTCCAAACAATCGAGGCGGGGTAACAGAAGGAATTCCCATTGCACCGTTTGTAATATTAAGCGGGCGGTCAAGGTTATTAAAAATAATTCTAATAATCTCGCCAAACCCTAATGTAACGATTGCTAAATAATCCCCTTTTACCCGAAGAACCGGAATTCCGAGTAAAATTCCAAACAACGCTGCAACTAAACAGCCCAAAATAATAAAGATCCAAAAGCTTTCTCCTGAAAGTGGAAACGTACCAAACGGCATAAAATTCGAAGCTTGGGCTGTAGCAAAAATCCCATATGTGTATGCTCCAACAGCAAAGAAGGCGACAAATCCCAAGTCAAGAAGACCAGCCATTCCAACGACAATATTTAATCCGAGAGCCATTGCTATATAGATTCCAACAAGTGTAGCAACTTCCATATAGGATTGATAGGCATCTCCTTGACTTGCTGTGAACGGGAGTAGAAACACAAGAACAATTCCCGCAATCAGCCATTTCGTCAGATTTTTGAAATTTGTAAAATATAGCAATAACAAGGAAGATAATAATAGCAGGAATGCAGTAACTGACCTTTGTGCCATAAATAAACTTAATGAAGAAACTCCGATGTAAATTAAAAGAAAAATTCCATGTGCCATTTTGTTTTGTTTATATTTATCCCATAGAGTTTTCATTCTTCCCACCTACACTTTCTCAGCGACCGGTTTGCCAAGTAGACCCTCCGGCTTAAAAAGTAACACGATGATCAAGATGGCAAAGGCAAAGACATCTTTGTATTCGGCACCGAATAATCCACCGGTTAATAGTGTTAAATTGGCAGATGCAAACATTTCCATTACTCCGAGCAACAGCCCCCCTAGCATAGCACCACGAATATTTCCGATGCCGCCTAATACTGCTGCTGTAAATGCCTTTAACCCTAGAATAAACCCAATATACGGATCGATTGTTCCGTATTGTACGGCAAATAGTACCCCCGTTGCTCCACCTAGAGCAGACCCAACAAAAAAGGTGATTGAAATGACCTTATTCACATTGACTGACATTAAGGAAGCAGTTTCACGATCTTGAGCTACAGCCCTCATAGCCATTCCCCATTTTGTTCGATTAACAAAGAAGTCAAGACCAATCATCATAATTATGGCCGTTACAAGCACAATAACAAATGATGTTTTAATAGATGCATCGTTAAAAATAGAGCTAATGGAAGAAGCTTTAATTGAAATTTGATTTGTAAAAAGACTTGGTCCCGTTACGATAAAGTTTCCTTTTTTCAATTCAGCTATGAATCTCACAATATCTTGTAATAAAAACGAAATACCAATTGCAGTGATAAGGGGGATTAATCTAGGTGCTTTTCGTAACGGTCGATACGCTACTCGTTCAATCCCCATCCCTATAAAGCCAGTTAGGATAGCTGTTAATAAAAGTACCGTAATCAGCATAACAATTGCAGGCACCGCTGAAACCCACCCTATTCCTGTCAAAACGATGAGAATCGCTGTACCGATAAAAGCACCTGTCATAAAGATCTCACCGTGAGCAAAATTGATTAATTCTAATATCCCATAAACCATCGTGTACCCTAAAGCAATTACAGCATACACAGCTCCTAAGGTCAGACCGTCAATTAAAACTTGAGGGATTGTTTGCAATAATTCAGTCAGCATACGTTACCTCCTCTTTCAAATGTAGAAAATAGAAAAGCGTAAGCGCCTTGGTCACCCCCGACAAGCA
>NZ_JBALOZ010000086.1:0-11869 GCF_036965125.1 Bacillus sp. JJ1503 | reverse complement strand
GAGGGGGTAGGCGCTGGAGGCTAGACAAAGAAGGGTATTTTCCCAATAGAATGGGTTATACCCCTTTCAGCCAATGAATCTTATTTATTTATTTCACCTACAGCTTGTGGCGGATAGCTAACTTCTGCAAATTGATAAATAAATACTTTAGCAAAATCATTGTCTCCTATATCGTCAAAGCTAACTTTTGTCAGAACACCTTGATAGTCCTTCACGGCGCGAACGGCATCTCTTACTTGTTCACGTGTTGGCAATTTGTTGTCATTTGCTTTTATCGAATCTTCAATCGCTTTTAAAACTAGCCCCATTGTGTCATAACCGTAAACTGAGTAGGATTCCGTATTTTTATTAAATGTGGCTTTGTATTTTTCTATGAATTTTTTACCTTCTTCAGTTTTAGTAGAATCCCCTGCTAAAGCAGTGATGTACGTATTTTTAACGGCATCTCCAGCAATTTCAACAAGAGTAGAAGAATCCAGTCCATCTCCCCCTAAAAACGGAACATCGATGCCTTTTTCGCGGGATTGTTTAATTAACAGACCTGCTTCTGAATAGATTCCTCCGAAGAATACTAAATCTGGCTTCTTGGAAAGAATTTGGTTAACAACACCATTGAAGTCTTTTTCTCCGACTGTAATCCCTTCAAACCCAAGAATTTCAGCACCTTTTTCTTCCGCTGCTTTCTTGAAAGCTTCTGCTAGACCAGTACCATATGCTGTTTTATCTTGAACAACAAAGATTTTCTTTGCATTTAATGTGTTAACTGCGAATTCAGCGCCTGCTGGACCTTGAAAGTCATCACGAGCGACGATTCGGTTGACAGTTTTTAATCCTCTATCCGTAACATCTGTTGCTGAGTTAGCAGGAGAAACCATCGGGATCGCATATTTTTCATATACTTCTGATGAAGGAATCGCCACACCTGAGTTAAAGTGACCGACAACAGCGAGGATCGATTTATCTGAACCAATTAATTGTGCATTGGCCACGCCTTTTTTTGGATCCGCTTGGTCATCATAAGGAACAAGCTGCAACTCAAAACCCAATTCTTTAAATTTGGCCTTTTCTTCGTCTAATTTAAGCTGTGCACCTAATTTAATAGCTTCCCCTATCGTTGCACTTCCACCTGAGAGCGGAGTCTGTGTAGCAATTTTTATAACGGCCGAATCCTTTTGCTCACCTGAACCTGAGCTTCCTGTTTCTGTTTTTTCAGCACAGCCAGCTAATATACCTGCTATTAAACCTCCAGTTAACAATAGTGCCAAAGACTTTTTAAACTTCATACTGACCCTCCTATTTTCTTCTTTTTGAAATACAAGCCTTCTCCCTATATATATTTCTTAGAAGTAAAAGTAGGACTATTTAGTATAATATTTTTCGAATACTCAGTCCCCAATGCATGTCATAGTACCTACTCATTTTTATATCATTTACCTTTATACCCTTTTGGAAAAAATAGAAAAAAAGCCCAAGTTGCGGACAATGCCGCCTCTTTGGCTTTTTTTCTTAGTTAGTATTAATTATGTTAATTCAATTTGGCGTGTTTCCCTGCCAAGAAAAACAAGGGTAATAACACCAATAATGATGCTCACACAAAATATGCCGAATATGAAGCCAATTGAATAGCCTGCAGCAACAAGTGAACCCACAAGCAGCGGTCCAAGTATTCCTCCCACCCGGCCGATGGATGCGGCCATTCCAGAGCCAGTGCCGCGAATGACAGCCGGATATTGTTCCGGAGTATAGGCGTACAATGCACCCCACGCTCCTAGGTTAAAGAATGACAATAAAATTCCCGCTGTTATAAGAACGGCTGTCGTTTCAGCGTTGCCGAAAACAAGAGCTGAACCGGCTGTGCCAAGTAAATAGACAGCAAGCACAAATTTCCGTCCTACACGTTCAATAAGCCATGCTGCTGTAAAGTAACCCGGCAGCTGAGCGAGTGTCATGATCAAAACATATTCAAAGCTTTGAATCATGTTAAAACCCTTCATGACCATGACACTTGGAAGCCATAGGAACATGCCATAGTATGAAAAAACGACTGTAAACCAGACAGTCCATAACACCAAGGTGGAGCGGGCATATTTTTTAGACCAGACATCGCGAACGTTTTGTCTAACCGTCCGTTTTTCCACTTTTTTTGGTGAAAATGCTGGAGAATCCGGCAGATTTAAACGCAAGTAAATGGCATAAAAGGCAGGAAGTGCACCGAGAATAAGTGCGATTTGCCAACCAAATGAAGGAATAACAAAATATGAAATAATAGCAGCAAGCAACCAGCCAAACGCCCAAAAACTTTCAAGCAGAACGACAACCCGCCCACGATCTTTAGCTGATACACTTTCCGAAACGAGTGTTGAGGCGACAGGCAATTCTCCTCCAAGCCCCATCCCAACGAAAAAGCGTAAAATTAGAAATGCTGCAAGTGTTGTTGTGAATGCTGAAAATCCGCTTGCAAGTGAAAACATGAGCAAAGTAATGATAAAAATATTCTTTCTACCAATACGGTCAGCCCACAAACCAAAAACTAACGCACCTACAGCCATCCCAATTGAATTAACACTTCCAATCCAGCCCATTTGAGCTGGTGTCAAGCCCCATTCAGTTTTAAGTGCTACGATAATAAATGAAAGCATACCGACATCCATTGCATCGAACATCCATCCTAGCCCTGCAATGCCTAGTAGCTTTCTCTGTGAAATTGTTTTCTCTGCCATGTTGTTCTCCCCCTGTCTTGACAGTTGTCATTACCAGATTACTATAGAAGGATTTCATAAAAAAAACAAGTACTTTTTCATTAATTATTATTTTTTCTATATTTTTCTAAGTTAAACCAAATAGTAAAAAAATCTTTAACACACAAATAATAATGGTTTGGTTATCGAATAGATTCCATTTTATATGGTGATAAATTGTTAAGTCACAGAGGGACAGAAAAAAAAGTTTCCAAAAACTTCAAGGAACTTCTCCTACATAATTTAATTACAATCTCATATATATTGTTTGCAAGACTTGATGTTTGTTTGGTAAAGTTTAGGATGATCAATACGTCAAGAGGTGCCTTCTCCAATGAATAAGTTTCGGCTTGCAGAAGTAAAAAATGTACTATGCCATCCATTTACCTTGATCATGCTTGTTCTTTTTTTAAAAATTACAGCTTTTCAAATTGTTATTTTTGATAACAAATCCATTTTCCACATTCTGTTAATAGAGTTTCCAATGTGGGCACTTGGCTTAACCATCTTCATTCTTTTAAGTAAAAAACGAAAATGGCTAACGATCTGGCTTTATAATCTTGGCTTATCTGTCCTTTTTATCGTTGTTGTTTTCTACACAAGATATTTTTCAACAGTCCCTTCCTATTATGATGTAAAACAAATCTACCAATCAAACTCTGTCAAAGGGACAGTTGCTTTGCTTGGGACTCCTTATGATTTCTTATTTTTCTTAGATGTAGCATTGATTCTTCCGCTAATCTGGTATTTTACAAAATCAAATAGACGAAACAATTTCTTAAATGCAAAAAGATGGGCGATCGGATTAAGCTGTTTAGGATTCGCTACTACCGTTCTTGCCTTTTTCTATCCTTTAGTGGATGTATCCTATTTCGCCAAAAAGCATGGATATATTCAATCCCAATTTGTGCAATTGTATGAACGCGGGTTTGGCACAGCCTTTGCTCAAAATGAACACTTATCAGATGAGGAGTTAGCGAAATTAATAGGCAATGTGTATGTGCCTTTTACTGAGCATCGAACTTATGGCATTGCAAAGGATCGTCATGTATTTGTGATTCAAGTAGAATCCTTACAGGAATTCACTATTAATCAAACGATTGAGGGACAGGAAATAACGCCGCATCTAAATGACCTCTTGAAGGATAGTGCTTATTTCAATAATGTGTATCAGCAAATTGGCGCTGGCAACACATCGGATGCAGAGTGGCTTATGCATACATCCCTTTATCCAGAGGGCATGGATCCAACTGTAAATGTCATTGATGGCAATAAGATCCCCTCACTAGTCCGCACGTTGAAAAAACATGGTTATGGAACGGCTACCTATCATGCGGATGATATTACTTATTGGAGCCGTGATAAATTATATCCTGCACTTGGTTTTGACTATGTATATACAAACAGTGAAATCCCGAACGAGAAACTAATTGGCTTCGGCCCAGCCGATGAAATATTATTTAACTTTGTCGTGTCACAATTACCAGACCAGCTGGAATCACAGGAAAAAATGTATTCAAATATCATCACCCTTACAAGTCATACCCCTTTCGAAATGCCAGCTGAAATGGAATATCTTAATTTGCCCGAAGAATTTAATGGGACATATGTCGGAAACTATTTACAATCAGTACGCTATACGGATGAACAAATCGGATTGTTTATCCAAAAACTAAAGGATCTTGAGATTTATGAGGATTCGATTTTGTTAATATACGGAGACCATTCAGGATTACACGGAGCACCCGTAACAGAAAAGGACCAGGAGTTGTTAAAGGAAACGCTAGGTCATCGCTATAATCTCCATGACCGCTTTACTGTACCTGTTCTTTTCACCGCGCCGGATATTTTTATGGGGGAAACTTACTCTAGACTTGGCGGTCAAATAGACCTCATGCCAACCCTTCTAAACCTTCTTGGAATTGAGCATGATAGGCAAATGATCGGCCATAATCTTTTTCAATACGAAAATAACCTTATTGGGATGCGTTACTATATGCCCGGCGGATCGTTTATCAGCAATAACATACTGTATACTGCACCAAGTGCTAAGCACCCTGCTTCGTTATATGATCGAAAAACCATGAAGAAATCCAAGAACACAAAAGAATTGCAAAAAAAGATTAATAACACCTTGCAAATTCTTCAGTATTCGGACTATATACGAAAAGAGCCATTAAAGTAAACTTAAGATAAATCAGGACCAAATCTATTTTTGATTCGGTCCTGATTTTTTTGTAATAATTATTTAAACGGCTGCAGCACCCTTAACCTTCTTTATATTATGAAAATAATAATATTATTAAATGAATTTATTAAAAGCATCAATAAAACATCCAAAAATAAACTATTTTGGAATAAGAATTTTTTTAAATGCGAAATACTATTTTTTGTTGAATTTAGTATGCGTTTTTAATGTTTTATGATATATTTGTTAAATATTCGTAAAACATCAATAATCAGAATATAGGGAGTGATTGGAAAATGAAGAAATTCAGTTTATTTAGTTTATTTGTTATCCTTAGCCTTCTACTTGCTGCTTGTGGCACAGATAAAAGTGAAGGAAAGTCAGGAGAAGGTTCATCTAGTGATGATTCTAAAGTATATAAAGTTGGAATTGATACTACTTATCCTCCTTTTGAATTTGAAGAAGGCGGAGAATACAAAGGAATTGATATTGAAATAATCAATGCTATTGCAGAAAGCCAAGGAATTAAAATTGATTTAAATCCAATGGATTTCGGCGGAATCATTCCAGCTATGCAAGCTAACCAGCTTGATATTGCCATTGCAGGTATGAGTATTACAGAAGAGAGAAAGAAAATTGTTGATTTCTCAGAACCATACTTTGATGCTGGTATTACATTAGTCGTTAAAAAGGACAATAGCGATATTACAACTTTAGATGACCTTAAAGGCAAAACAGTAGCTGTAAAAAAAGGAACTTCAGGTGCACTATTTGCACAAGAAAATGCTGATAGCAAAGGCTTTAAAGTCGTTCAATTTAATGACAGCCCAGCTATGTTCCAAGAAGTAGCAAACGGAAATGCTGATGCTCTTATTGAAGATTATCCAGTTATCGCTTATGCAATCGCTCAAAAAGACCTTGGATTACAAATTGCTGGTGACCGCTTAAATAACGACCAATACGGTATTGCTGTATTAAAAGGCAAAAATCAAGAAGTTCTAGAAAAGATCAACAAAGGTCTTGCTGAACTTAAGGAAAATGGAAAATATGATGAAATTCTAAAAACTTACCTTGGTGAGTAATAATTCTAGGAAACAAACATAAAAGCGCGCCCTCAAGCGCGCTTTCTTTTGAAAGGAGATGACTTCAAGATGGAGACAATTTTATCTGTTCTTCCTTATTTATTAAAGGGACTGCAAGTAACTGCCTATATTTTTATCATTGCAATCATTCTTGGCTTTTTAATTGGACTTGTTATGGCATTATTTAGACTTTCCCCGTTTAAGATTCTTAATATTATTGCAAAGATATTTGTCGATGCGATCCGCGGAACACCGTTTATTGTTCAATTATTTTTTATATACTTTGGATTAAATACATTAGGCTTTATTTCATTGAACAATACAACAGCAGGGATTATTACGGTTGCTATTAATGCTGGTGCTTACTTTTCAGAAATCATCCGTGCAGGAATACAATCTATTGATAAAGGTCAGACCGAAGCGGCAAGATCTATTGGGTTAACAGGATCTCAGTCTATGCGTTATATTGTACTTCCTCAGGCTTTTAGAAGAATGCTTCCCACCATTACGAATCAATCAATTATTAGTTTAAAGGATACCTCCCTACTTTCAATCATTGGAATTGCAGATTTAACACAGCAAGGCCAGATTCAATCCGCAGCTACTTTTGATGCATTTAACATATGGCTTGCCGTTGGTGTCATTTATTTTATTGTTATTTATTTAATTTCCTTGCTTGCTAGCTTCCTAGAAAGGAGATTTGAATTACGATGAGTATTATACAAATAAAAAATCTAAAAAAGTCATTTGGCCAGTTAGAAGTATTAAAAGATATTAACGCTGATATTAAAGAAAAAGAAGTAGTTTGCGTAATTGGACCTTCTGGCTCTGGAAAAAGCACCTTTTTACGGTGCATGAATCGTCTTGAAGATATTACGGGCGGTCAGGTCATCATTAACGGACATGACATTACAGATTCAAAAATAAATATAAACAAGGTCAGACAAGAGGTTGGAATGGTTTTCCAACAATTTAATCTATTCCCTCACAAAACAGTCATGGAGAACATCACGCTTGGCCCGATAAAGATTCACGGAACAACAAAAGAGGCTGCTCAGAAAATTGCACTTGATCTTCTAGATAAGGTTGGGCTTGAAGATAAGGCCAATAGCTATCCAGGGGAATTATCTGGCGGTCAGAAGCAGCGTGTTGCCATCGCTAGAGCTTTAGCTATGAATCCAAAAATCATGCTATTTGATGAGCCGACATCTGCACTTGACCCTGAAATGGTCGGTGATGTGTTGGAGGTAATGAAGCAGCTGGCTAAAGAGGGAATGACCATGGTAGTTGTAACGCATGAAATGGGATTTGCCCGTGAAGTAGGTGACCGGGTTATCTTCATGGACGGCGGTTATATCGTGGAAGAAAATGAACCAAATGAATTATTCGGTAACCCTCAGCATGAACGTACGAAAGCATTTTTAAGTAAGGTATTGTAAAATTAATGTTCAATATTAATTCAACTTTTTTCTTTTTAACAATAACAAGGCTGCCCCCCTTTCGATTCTTGAGGAGGCAGCTCTTTTTATCCTTTCAAAAATTTTTGAATAATTCATTTGCATTTTTCCAAATATATTAGTTGAAACATTTTACGTCCTTTGTCATACTATATATGAGTATATATTCATATATGAAAATAGGAGGTTTTACTATGGGGCATCATCATGGACATAACCACTCTCATGGAAACATTGAAAATAAAAAAGCTTTATTTATAGCATTTCTCTTAATAGCTGCTTTCATGATTGTTGAGGTAATTGGCGGGATTATGACAAATAGCTTAGCGCTTCTTTCCGATGCAGGCCATATGCTTAGTGATGCAGCGGCATTAGGCTTGAGTCTATTTGCGATTAAACTCGGAGAAAGAAAGGCTTCGGCTTCCAAAACTTTTGGCTATAAAAGGTTTGAAATTATTGCTGCTGCATTAAATGGAATTACACTCATTCTTATTTCACTTTATATTTTTTATGAAGCCTACCACCGCTTTTTCAATCCCCCTGAAGTTCAAAGTGTCGGAATGTTGATTGTTTCTTCCATTGGATTATTAGTCAATATTCTTGCAGCTTGGATTTTAATGCGGGGGGATAAAGAGGAGAATTTAAATGTCCGAAGTGCCTTTCTTCATGTAATTGGAGATATGCTTGGATCGGTAGGCGCCATCATTGCCGCACTGCTAATGATGTTCTTCGGATGGGGAATAGCTGACCCGATTGCCAGCGTCATTGTAGCCGGTCTCATCATCGTAAGCGGCTGGAGGGTAACGAAGGAATCCTTGCACATTTTGATGGAAGGCTCCCCCGTTCACATTGAGATTGAGAAGGTCAAGACAGCTCTTCATAAAATTCCTTTCGTCAATACGGTTCATGATATTCATATTTGGTCGATTACATCTGGAATGCCGATGTTAAGCTGCCACCTTGTCATTGAAAATGATGGGATCCATGATGTCATTTTGCACCATGCCCAATCCATTCTCCACGATGACTTTGGGATTGAGCATAGTACCATTCAGGTTGAAAAAATAGAATTCGGCTGCCCGAATCATCATGGAAGCTGTAATTAATGATGGTTCGCATGTTCAATTGTTTGTTTTAATATATCCATCACATGATCATCATCACAAGAATAAAAAAGGGACGTACCTTCTCGTCTAAATTTGACTAAGCGTAAATTTTTCAGGAAACGAAGCTGGTGTGATACGGTTGATTGGAGCAATGATAGACTTTCAGCAATTTCATTTACCGAATGCTCCCCTTCAAATAATAAATGCAGGATCCGGATTCGAGTCGGATCTGATAAGGCTTTAAAGGTTTGAGATACAATAAAAAGAGTCTCCTCATCAAGCTCCTTTGACATATAAGGCTGTTTTTCCTGTTCCAAAGTTTTCATCCTCCCTGAGGCTGTTCTATAAGGTGCCTGGCTCCACGATAAACATCATCATGAATCGTGGTGCCTGGCATCTTTGCTTTAGGACAGCCCCTATTCATTAACATATTGAAAATCTGCAATTTCGCTTTGCAATTGAAGTGATTTAGGAATAATTAAATATACAGCTAATACTCCATCTCCAATGACATCATTAATTGGATGTTGACCGGTAAATTGATTAATCGTAAATTCTTTTCTGGCTACAGAAATATTTATTATTTGATGGTTAGGATAGTTTATATTTAGTCTATCATCGTTTAACCCGAAATTAACAGGGGGTATTTTATTCGAAAAATCAAATCCGCCCACAATCAAACCATCCGTATAAACACGAGCTTCGATTACACCATCATCATCGTCTTTTCGCTCCACATAAATACGGTCAGCATACCCCGTTATTTCAATATTAAGTGTGTTTTTTGCATAATCATAAGTCTTTGCATGAATTAATTGCCTGCCCTCTAATTGATCAACATTCCCTTCATGTAAAGAATTGTAGAAATGATCTCTTGCCCAATCTTCATTCCAATTTTCCTTCGCCTCCCGACTAGCAGCACGGTCTTGCGGCAATAACGCCAGATAAAATCCAGAAATCAGGAGCACACCAACATATATCATTAGCAGCCAATGCGTAACCTTTACAGTAATAAACTTTCTCTTTGCATTTAAGCTAGTAACAATCATAACCAGGATAATAAATGCAGCAAACAGCAATAAGGTTCCCATGATATTCATCGTCTAACCTCCATCCGATTTAGGATTCCAATGGATCCAATGAAAAATAAGGCAGACGTAACGGTCATTTTTATAATGAACAATCCGATGGATGATTCCTGAAGGTAGACTTGAAAAATATTTACTAAAAATGGCTCCCTATTCATGAAACCATCAAGGAACATCAATCCTATAATCAGGACAGGGATTAAAACAACAAACAGCTTGCTTATTTGTACGAGTGACCCAATAAAATAGCCAATTGCGCTGATACAGAACAAATATAGAATCGTTGCGACAACACCAAGAAGAAATTCTGCAGTTGTTATCGGCATGTTATTAAACTGTTCACCAAAGAAAATATACCTTACAACTAAAGGTAAGCTTCTAGCTAACATCGCCGTAATTCCGCCGAGGATGCTTGCTGAAAATAGAAAGATGATATTGGCTAAGCTGCTGCTCAGACGATTAGTTACGAACGTAAAATCAAAATGACGATGGGGCTTCGTTGTAATCGTAATACCGGTAACTAAAGCCCAAATCATTGTGAAAGCAATGACAACATCTGCAGATAAATAATTAACACTTAAAACCATGCGATCTGATGAAGAATGAAATGAATGGGCCCCACCCATTGAAAACAGCATAGCTAGCAGCTGAATTCCGACAAGGGCACTAAATGAATCGATATTCGCCTTTAGCTTGAACAGATATTGCCTTTTTACAATATCCGTTAAATTAACGGCCCTTAAAGACATCGTCAATTCCCCCCTTCGTTTCGTTCGTTAAGTAGACACATAGATCACTAGGAGCAACAGCAGTAACCTCCACTCCTGCAAGTTTCGCTTTCTGCAATTCGGTCTCTAAGAAATCATTTCTCACAATCGCGTACAGTGTGTTTCCTCCAATCAGCTTTTCATAAACAATCTCACGGTCCTTAATCAACTCTTGAATCACTATTGTTTCCCCTTTTAAACCGATGCTCCATTCCTTTAGTTCTTCCATCGGCATATGCAAATGATTTCTTCCATCCTTAATCAAAAGAACATCCTCCAACAAATCTTCAATCTCATCTAAATGATGGCTAGAGATGATAATGCTCCTTGGATGTGCAAGATAGTCCTTAAGCAAGGCACGATAGAAATCCTTCCTGACCGCTGCATCCATTCCTGTTGTAGGTTCGTCAAAGATCGTTAATGATGGACGGGCTGCTAAACCAACAATGGCATTGAATGTACTAGTCTTCCCTTTTGAAAGGCGATTGTGATAATGCTTTGGGTCAAGGGAAAAATAATTAATCAGGCGTTTGGCCAATTCCATATCCCAATTTGGATAGAATCTGCTCGCCTCCTCTAATAATTCATAGAGCTGAAGGGCTGGAGGAAAGTTCATCTGGTCATCTACAAATATGGAATTCACTGAGACATTTAAACTGTTAAAAGGGCGTTCCGAAAAAACCTCAATGTCTCCCGATGTTTCTTTAATGAAACCAGCAATTATTTTAAGTAAAGTCGTTTTGCCGACTCCATTTCGGCCAATTAATCCAGTGATTGTATTTTCTTCAATTGTAAAAGAGAGATTATTTAAAACCTTTCTCCGAAAATAGGTCTTCGTCAAGCCCTTGCACTCTATCACCTTCATTGCTCACCCTCCCCAGATTGTGCATCCTTTATCATTTCAATTAATTCTGTTTCACTAATATGCAAGCGATTTGCCTCTAACACAATTTCCTGCACTAACCGCTTCAATGTTTGATTTTTTCGTTTATTCATGATCTGTTCTTTTGCATTCATTGTGACAAACATGCCCAGCCCCCTTTTTTTGTAGAGGATGGCTTCATCAACTAAAAGATTAAGTCCCTTTGCAGCAGTTGCCGGATTGATGGTATACATTTCAGCTAATTGATATTGGGAATAGACTTTATCATCTTTTTTAAAATGTCCATTCATAATCTCCGTTTCAATCCATTCCGCAATTTGTATATAAATAGGCTTTGTTCCGTCTGTATTAAGAATCGTCACCGCCTCCTCACATATAGTACATTACTGTTGTAATGTACTATATAATAAATTGGAAAATAAATCAAGTTTAGGAGCTAAAAGGGGAAAAGAGCGGAGTAAAATATATAGAAGCTTTTCATTGCCCGTAAGTTTCTGCATGACCCTTTTGGAGTTAATGAATAGTCCTTTCTTTTACCGCAGGATTCCTTTTTTTCCTTC
>NZ_JBALOZ010000085.1:0-9830 GCF_036965125.1 Bacillus sp. JJ1503 | reverse complement strand
CTTTATAGGTTACAGTTCACCTTTACTGAGTCTTTTTTCATTGAGGATGAGAAAATAATATTAAGCTATATTAATATAACGTTACTCTTCTAATTATTATAATAATTTTTGTGCCTTTAATGCTAAGTGGAAGTTTAATTTTTGTTCAGGTTCCTTAAATGGATTAAAACCTAAAATTTCTTTAATTTTTTCAATCCGGTATTTAACTGTATTGGGATGAACAAAAAGCATCTTTCCAGTTTCGGTAAAACTCTCATTCACGTCTAAATATAATTCTACGGTTTTTACTAAATCCAATTGATGTTTATTATCGTATTGATTGAGTTGGGCAAGAAAATCTGATGTAAAATCTTCTAAAATGTAATTTGGAAGTTGTTCAATTATTTCATAGATACCTAGTTCATATATAGCTGTAATTTTATTAGTTCCATACATTCTTTCTCCAATATTTATGGCTCTTATTGCATCTCTATGGCTTTTTCCCAATCCTAAAGGGGAAGCATAATAATTACCTATTCCGATAGATACCTTCATTTCCTTAAACTCAAAATCCAGTTCTTCCTTTAGTAAAAAAGATATTTTATTAGCTTTGTCTCTAGCGAACTGCACTTCTGGATTTTTATCAAAATGGATTAAAAGAATAATTGAGTTTCCTTTTATCAGACAAATAGTATGAGGACATAGCAGTTCAATTTTAGGTCGTATACGAGAGCGAATGTGTTTTTCTATTATGAAATCTCCCTTATTATTAGAATGCTCATCTCCTTCTTGGGAAAGCTTTGCGACCAAGACCATATGTTTTTTTGCTAGGTTTAGTCCAACTAATTGCCCCTTATTGTATAGTTCTTCTTCGTTAAAAAACTTATCATTAAATAACTCCGTAAGAAAGTCACTTCGAAGACGGTCTTCAGTTTCAGTTACTGCCCTTTGTTTTGCAATTTCTAATGCAAGTGCTGTTGCTGCGTGTGATAAGGCAATAAAATCTAACTCTCGCAAAGTTTCTTTTAATTCCCAAGTAAAGATGTATCCAAATGGATTGCTTTTCGCTCCAGCTGGGACAGATACTTGATGAAAACTCTCACCTTCAATTTCTAGTTGACCTGTATAATAGTCTCTTTCATGATGATGTTTTCTAATTGAATTTTTCAAATGTGAAAAATTTCCGTTATTTATAATCCCTTCAACTTGTAGGCATTTTTGTAAAAAGTCTTCATCATCCAGTGAATTTGAACCTATTGCTAAAATATCAAAAGTGTCATTTATTATTAAAATAGGCTTCTTAATTAATTCTGATAGAGTTAAAGCAATTTTTTTTACATCTCCTCCCTGCAGGATAACCTTAGTTAGTTCACGATTTATTTCTTCCGATCTTTTAAGAATTTGAGATTGATAATTGAGTATAGTGCCCAAAACTGTAGAAAAAACTGTCGAATAGTTCATGGATGGAGGGAGTAATATTAAGGGTAAACCATAAGTGTTTGCTGCATTTATTAGTTTGACATTTATTTGAGGGCCTGTGATCATAGGATGAATTCCTAATGCTGCTACTCCAAAATCGGAGAACTTTTTTATTGTTTCTACTTGCCCTTCATAATTATTGCTCAAGCTATGAAACGTAGTTAATATAAATTCCCCGCCAGCAACAAATTGATCAAACTTATTAGGTATTTCTAATACACTTACACTTTTTATTGTTTTATTTAATCCCCTATGGCCAGCAATTAAACAAAGATTTTTAAGTGATTCCATACTTAGCATTTCTTTCACTGTGAACCTCATAACCACACCACCTAATTTTAAAAAGAAGAACTTGCTACACGCAAGTTCTTCCATAAACTCAAATTAAACTACTTTTAGTGACTTTATGAGATTAATCCTTAAAATCTAGTGCTATTCTAGTATCTTCCCTTCCGTTTCCGGAATGAACAGTATGGTAATCATTGTCACCACAACAAACGCCTCTATGAATGAAACGGTTGCCCCAAATGTCCATCCCATACCAATGACGAAACCGATTATCGATGGGGCAAAAGTATTTGCCCAGCGCTGTGATGCTGCTCCAAAGCTGTAGCCAGCACCGCGGACATTTGTCGGATAAACTTCGCCAAACCATGTATTCCACACAGCCCATGCCCCTTGATTAAAGAATGAAAGAAGAAAGTTAAATGCATATAGCTCAACCATATTGGATGAAAAGGCGAATAAGAAACCACTGATGGCTGCACCAGTTACAAATAGGAACAATATCTTTTTTCTGCCAAACCTAGCAGTAAGATGGGAAGCAGCCATATAACCTGGTATCTGCATAATGGAAGTTAATGCAAGAAAACCTAAGCTTTGTGACATAGATAACCCTTTTTCCATTAACAATGTCGGAATCCATGTATACAATCCCCAATATCCAAATGCAAGCGTAAAGTTTACAATTGTTTGCAATGAGGTTAACTTTAGCCATTTCCCTCTAAAAATCTCAAAATAGTTGGCTTGTTTTACATTTAAAACTTCTAAATTCGTATTTTGATCTAGATTGATTTGATCCTTACTTAAAAATTTAATGACCGCTTTCGCTTCCTCCTGGCGCCCTTTACCAGCCAGCCAGTATGGAGATTCAGGGATTTTCAGCAGCATAAATGCCCATAATCCACCTAAAGAACTGATAAATAGGACCACTCTCCAGCCACCTAGAGCGCCTTCAACCTCCATAAATAAAACCGTAACTCCTACAGCAATAAGGACTCCGATTGGCCAACCTGCTGATAAATAACCGCCATATTTTCCTCGTTGTTTCACAGGAAGCATTTCCTCAAAATAAGGGAAAATACAAACTAGCATTCCTGCCAATGCTAAGCCTGCTAATAGCCTGCCTGCATACAGCATTTCAAAGTTAACAGAAAACACACTGATTAAAGAAAATAAAGTGTAAAGCAATAAACTATACATCATTGTTTTTTTACGGCCAATCTTATCGGAAATGAATCCCCAAATATAAGCCCCGGGAATCATTCCTAAAAAGATAGCTCCAATGATTGAACCTGTTTGTACTGCTGTTAAGCTAAATTCAGCTGCAATCTCCCCACTAAGAAAGATAATAATCATCATTTCCCACGCTTCAACTACAAAGGCAAAGAATAGAACCATCCCTACAAAAGCATGTCGGCTGTTAAATGGCATGTCTTTAAATAGTTCGCCTACCTGCACCACTGATTCAGCTTTTTTTCTTAATGCACCATTTACCATGGTAAAAACCCCCAATTATAACTGGATTTTCAGTAATTTATCTTCGTTTTTTGCCCTTCTTTTTACTGACAGCAATCCTTAAAATAGCCCCCATTGGAAAACTTCTTTCTCTGGTGGAGACTGATAACCTACTAATTTACTATGGCTCCAATTAAACTTTTGCTTAATTTCAACTAAGAATTCTGCATATTTTAGCGGTGCCAAACTTGCATCAATAACAGGAACACCTATTTCTTTTTGAACCTCATTATAAAATCCAAATTCCATTGTGCAGCCTAGGATTATGACATCTGCACCATCTTTATCTACCGCCTCTTTTGCAGCTTGTTTTATGCGGCTAGATGTTTCATGATGGTCTTTTTGAAAATCATGGACACCTAAATCAATTGATTTGAATGAGGCTAATTTGTCTGCAAATCCATATTTGTGGACATTTTCTTTCATCTCTGGAATCCATTTTCTTCTCCCAACTACGATAGAAACACTTTCACCTAATGTTGTCGCAATATGCAAGCTGGCCTCTGCTGGTGCTGTGACTACCATTTTCTTTGAAACTTCCCTAGCAGCCCTTAAGATTGGATCATAAAAACAGCCAATTATCGCAGCATCATATCCGTCCTCTTCAGCTTTTTTAATTAATTTTAGTAATTCTGGCATAATCATTACTTCATAACAGTTATATTCAAGATGAATGGGACCATTTGCAGGAACTAAAGATACAACATCAACTATTGTGTCAGGCTGTTTTACTTTTTGGAATTCCTCTGCAAAAGTTTGATTAAATAAATCTGTAGTAATTGGATTGATCCATAGAATTCTTTTACTCACGTTAATTCCTCTCTTCTATTCAAAGTTATTATGAATATCATTCTGGATGAATTAATTATCGTGTGTATTGGACCTGGTGAAATGTTAATTTTTTTGCAGAACTATGAAAGGAGCCCTCCTTAAGGAGGTTATCTAGGTAAGATCATTAGCGTTATGTGAGCTAAATTCATATATTGAGGGGGCGCTTGTCAATTAATTTAATAGACTTGCACTCATCCTAAGCAATAATAGCCGCCCCCATGTCTTTCTATTATTCTTTAACTAATACCCATACAATTTCACAAGGTTCTTGTGCTGTATTAAGACACCAGTGTTCTTCACCTGCTGGAATAAAGGTTGCTTCACCCGCTTGAATCTGAAAGGATTCCCCGCCACTTTCACCCTTTAGGCTTCCTTTTACAATAAATGAATATTCATTTCCTTCATGGCAAGACAATCCTTCGACTGGAACACGTTCCCCTGGTGCAATACTTACTTTTCCAAACTGGATATCTGCATGTTTTCTTTCATCATGAAAAAAGGTATCCATGATCGTTTTAGTAGCATCAAAACTTTTTGTCTCTTGAACAACTTTCATTTCTTTCCCTCCTATTCTAACTGCGAATGCTTAATTCTTTATATTCTCCTGTTTGTAAATCTACTTCTACTCCAAAGACCTCTCGTGCCTGCTCTGGCGTAATGTATTCACTTTTTACATCTTTAGCAACAAGATGGGCTGGACGTTCAAGAGGATTTCCATAGCCCCCTCCTGTACCAGTCATTAATTTAACGACATCACCCTTATTCAATGGATAACGGGCATATACTCCAAATGGTCCTTCAATTTCCCCAGTTGCCTTTTCAATATAGAACTCATTATTGGACCCATCCATGCCTCCATTCGCACCCCAAGGTTTTGTTTGATTTCTTCCGTAAGTAATAGTAGCAGATTGACCATCTGTTAAAGCTCTGTACGAACGAATAACTCCAGAACCGCCAACTGCCTTCCCGGATCCTGCTCCATCTGTTCTCAAACTATATTCATCTATTAAAACTCCATAACGAGTTTCAGCTACTTCAACAGGAACATTGTATGTCTCACCATCAGCCACACAGAACTGTCCAGCAGCACCATCTTGTCCTTCTGCTGCACCCCAACCGCCGACTGAAGGTTCCACAATTAAAAACGGTTCATTCGTATCTTGATGTAATCCTGTCAGTGTTACGGAACATACAGATAAATGATGACCTGCTGCAAGTCTTTCCGGTAAATGTGGAGCCATCGCCTTCCAGATTAAATCTAAGCTGCCTAAAAGTGTTTCAAAGTAATTAGAAACAGGAGCTGGCCGCTCTGCTGACATAATAGATTTCCGGTCTACCAATACTTTTAATGGTCTGAATACCCCATCATTGACATCTTGTGATGGATTCGTCATCGCAAGAAAAATAACTCGTACCGCTGACACAAGACCAGTATATGAACAATTCACAGTTCCAGGCACTTGCGGATGGCTGCCGCGGAAATCGCAAATAAACTCGTCATCAGTAATCGTTACCTTAACTTTAATAGGAAACGGTCCATTACCAATTCCGTCTGTTTCAATTACATCTTCAGCTTCAAAGGTACCTTTTGGCAATTTAGCAAGTTCTTTTCTAGCCAATTGTTCCCCATGATCGAGTAAATAATCGATTGAAGCTTGGATAATATCCCGTCCATGCTTATCACATAATTCCCTTACCCTCTTATCACCTGTTTTCAATGCTGCAACCTGTGCCCACATATCTCCAAGAGAAAGTTCAGGAAAGCGAACATTTGCCTCTAATACATCGACAAGTCCTTGGTTAACAATGCCTTCACTAAATAGTTTCACACATGGAAACTGGAGTCCCTCTTGAAAAATTTCCGTTGCATCATTAGTGAATGAGCCTGGATCTTTCCCACCCACTTCCGTCCAGTGAGCTTTATTTGCTGAAAATGCGATCAATTCACCTTCGTGAAAGATTGGCATGACTAATCCAACATCCGATAAATGAGATCCGCCGCCGCCATATGGATCATTGATGATGATAATATCTCCAGGTTTTAGGTTGCCGTCTTTACCAAATTTCTCGATTGTTTGTTTGACCATAAAGGTTAACATTCCAATAAATCCGGTTACGCCATTCCCCTGGGTCAAAAGCTGTCCTTTAGAATCTGTTAACCCACTTGCGTAGTCAAGAACTTCATAAATAATAGGGCTCATTGAAGTGCGTGCAAGTGCATAAAACATTTCATCCCCTGTAGCAAGTAAGGAATCTTTTACAATTTCTAAAGTAAATGGATCTACCTTCACATTTGTCTTTACCATAATTACTCAACCCCCGTAGTAATGATTAGATTCCCATAACCATCTACAAAAAGATTTTGCCCTTCATAAATAACCGTAACGGCTGACTTCTCTTCAATAATAGCAGGCCCTTGTATCACTTCATTTGTTGGCAAACTACTACGATCATATACTTTTGTATTTATCCAGCCTCTTTCCTCAAAATAGACTGGTCTAATCTCTTTAAGTGCCTCTTCAATATTGCCTTCCTTTTCATTCTGTTGTAATTCTGGCTTTGTAACTTTTCCAAAGGCCGTTACGTGAAGACTTACTATTTCTGTTTGTGCATTCAACAATTTAAAGGTAAAGTTTTTCTCATGCAATTCATGGAACTTGTCTACTATTTCATGAATATCTTCATTAGTCCATTCACCGCCAGGCACTGGAACTTTCACAGTATGTTCTTGTCCCACATAACGCATATCAGCAAATCTAGTAAACATCACTCTCTGTTTTTCAACGCCTTCTTCTTCAAATTGCAGGAATGCATTACTTTCAATCGTGTGCCATTCATTTGCTATTTCTTTTAAATCAATAGCATTGATTCGTTTTATATATGTTTTAATATAGTCATGTCGGAGGTCTGTCATCAGCATACCCCAAGCTGAAAATACAGGAGATGCTAATGGAATAACCACCTTTTTTACCCCTAGTTCTTTTGCAAGGGCAGGAGCATGCATAGATCCTCCTCCTCCAAAAGCGACTAATGTAAATTCTCTAGGGTTATGCCCTTTTCTGATCGAAATTAACTTCAATGCATTTAGCATATTAGAGTTAGCAATACGGATGATGCCAAGTGCAGCTTCTTCTGGACTAATATCAAAATGGTTGGCAACATTTTCTTCAATGGCTTGTTTTACCCTTGAAATATCTACCTTATAGTCAAAGTTTTTAGCTGAAAGTCTTCCTGTAAATAGATTTGCATCTGTAGTTGTAGGTTTAGTACCTCCCTGTCCATACGCAACTGGTCCTGGCAATGCTCCGGCTGACTGTGGTCCTACCTTTAACGAACCTGCATCATCAATCCACGCAATAGATCCTCCACCGTTTCCAATTTCAACAATATCAACTACAGGCGCTTTTATTGGATACCCTGCACTCCTAGAATTACGATCAATATAGTAGTCAGTTGTTACTTTTACTTCACCATCTTCAATTAATGAACATTTTGCTGTTGTTCCGCCTATATCAAAGGCAATAATATTTTTTTCGCCAATCAGTTCTCCTAGAACCGCTGCTCCAAAAATTCCAGCGACTGGACCAGATTCAACCATGTTAATTGGAAGTTTTTTTGCTTGATCAAATGTTGTCGTTCCCCCATTTGACTGCATAATATAGTTCCTGCTATTCGTTTGATTTTCCTCAAGTTTATTCTGGAGACGCTCTATATAACTAGAAGCTATCGGCTGAACATAAGCATTCAGAATGGTTGTATTTGTTCTCTCATATTCGCGCCATTCTTTTGTTGTTTCGTGGGAAGCCGTTACAGCGATTTCTGGCCAAAGCTCTTTAATTAGTTCTACAGTTTTCTGCTCATGAATTGGGTTTACGTATGAATGCAAATATGCTACTGCAATTGCTTCTACTTCTTCCCTTTTGAAATATTCAATAATTTCCTTTACTTGATCACTATTAAGGGGTGTTAGTATTTCACCTTTATAATTGAGTCTTTGTTCTACTTCCTTCCTTAAAGCTCTCTCTACAAAAGGTTCAGGCTTTTTATAACGCACATTAAATAAATCAGGTCTGTTTCCGCGGGCAATTTCCAGTACATCTCTAAAGCCCTTAGTTGTAATGAGACCTGTTTTTACTCCTTTTTTCTCAGTAAGCGCATTAATAATAACAGTTGTACCATGAATAAAGGTTGTAATGGCTTCTTGGTCTACTTCACTTTTTGAAATGACATCGATTACACCTTGTTCAAAATTCGGAGGTGTTGTGTGGCTTTTTGCAACTCCAAACCTTCCTTGTTCATCTACATATACTAAATCAGTAAAAGTACCGCCAATATCAGTTGCAACTCTCATTTTTCCCATCCTTTCCACAAGTCAAAATCTTCAAAAAATTACAGGCGTCAAAACACTATATAATACAGTTTCTTGATTCAGCGGATTTTCCCACTGATGCGGTTTCTCAGATGGAAAGTGAATAGATTCTCCTGCATTTAAAAGGTATTCCTTTTCACCTACTCTGAAAATAACCGTCCCTTCTAACACGTAGTGGATCTCCTCGCCGTGATGGCTAAATACCTCACTGTCTTTATAATTCGGCGCTAGGGTTACTCTTAAAGCCTCAAGTTGTCTGCCTGGAATTTCTCCACTTAACCTTACATATTTGGAAGAAGAACCTTCCATTTTAAAAGTTTTTTGATCAGCTTTTTTGACTGCATAGTTTTGTCCATGCTGATCCTCAAAAAAATAAGTCATATTTACTTCAAATGCATCTGCAATTTTTTTAAGCGAAGTGATAGCTAACGAGGATGTCCCCCTTTCCACCTGAGAAAGAAATCCTACAGAAAGTCCAGTTTTTTCACTTAACTCTTTCAATGTAGCACTATTTTTTAATCTAAGATCTTTAACCTTTGCACTAATTTCGTCCATCTAGGTGATCCTTTCTTCACACACTTTTTATAGTTAAACTATAATTTTAAGGTTTTACCTTATTTTTTATAGTGTTACTATAATATTTTTCATAATATCATAATTAATTATAAATTTAAAGATAATTTTAATAATTAAATCTTATCAATTAATTCCATCAACTCCTTGTCTAACAGTAATAAAAACAAGAACCTGCTTCAAGCAAGTTCTCTAGTGATAATGCCTATATTAACTACATATTGCGCCTACATTACCACTACTCTAGTATCTTCCCTTCCGTTTCCGGAATAAACAGTATGGTGATCATTGTTACCACAACAAACGCCTCTATGAATGAAACGGTTGCCCCAAATGTCCATCCCATTCCAATGACAAAACCGATTATCGATGGCGCAAAAGTATTTGCCCAGCGCTGTGATGCTGCTCCGAAGCTATAGCCAGCACCGCGGACATTTGTCGGATAAACTTCGCCAAACCATGTATTCCACACGGCCCATGCCCCTTGATTAAAGAAAGAAAGAAGAAAGTTAAATGCATATAGCTCAACCATATTGGATGAAAAGGCGAATAAGAAACCACTGATGGCTGCACCAGTTACAAATAGGAACAATATCTTTTTCCTTCCAAACTTAGCTGTCAGATGGGAGGCAACCATATAACCTGGTATCTGCATAATGGAAGTTAAAGCCAGGAATCCTAAGCTTTGTGACATGGATAACCCTTTTTCCATTAACAATGTCGGAATCCATGTATACAATCCCCAATAACCAAATGCAAGAGTAAAGTTTACAATTGTTTGCAATGAGGTTAACTTTAGCCA